>JAPKAJ010000221.1 GCA_028825345.1 Arenicellales bacterium
CGGGCATAGGTGTTGCACTCAAGATCGATGATGGTGCCCATCGGGCTTCTGAGTGTGCCATGGGAGCCGTGTTATCAAAGATTCCCTGTTTGAAGGGCCTTTTCGCAGACTCTCCAACTGAGTTGATCAGGGCGCCGGTTAACAATGTGGTCGGAAAAACAGTAGGCGAAATCGCACCGGGTCCGGCTTTACAGGAATTGACTGTCACTAACCCAGGTTGATTCGTTGATGGGGCACCCGGAAATAAACTTGGGCGTTGAAGGGCGCTTTTGGCTAGGTGAATCACAGCAGCGCCTTAGGAAACATCGGCTTGCCAGAAAGTTCAGAATTCGAATCGGGGGTAAGTATCAGTGCTAATTCGCTGGCCTGGCTTGAGGCCAAGGTCTTGCATCATGCCAGAGTGATCCGGATCCATCCCTTCAGGGCGAAAACATACTCGGACATCGTCACCCAGCCACTGGGTATTGAACACTTTTAGGTCTCGATCGCCTGCCAGGTTGCCCGACCCGCCATGAATAGTGCGGGCGTTAAAGATCGCGCAATCTCCCGGCTCCATATTCCAACTGACGATATCGTAGTGGCCCCGATTCCCTTCGATATCGGGAAAAGGTTCATAACGTTCATCTGATACGTCATCGCGACCCTCGCCAAAGTCCACCTGCCGAAACCGCTGAGGCCAGCGGTGTGAGCCGCGTACGAACTCCAAGGCGCTCTTTTTCTCGACCCCTACCAGCGGCATCCAGATAGAGCAGGTATTAAAACCCTTTACCGACCAGTACGGCTCGTCTTGATGAAAAGGCGTTCGGAACTGCATGCCGGGGGTGCGAACAAAGACGGCATCAAAGAAGAAATTAACTCGATTGGTGCCTAGTACATCAGCGGCTGTTTTTGCAATGGGGGAAGTTTCTATAAATTGACGGTATTCTGGGATCATTTGCCATGCCTGGCTGTCATAAAAGCAGGTTCTTCCCTGTGTGTCGCGATTCCAGATCCGGTGTCGCGGGGTGGGGGTAGCGATATTCCTATCTAACCCCCGTGCGAGCAGATCGATCCAGTCTGCACTGACGGCGTTGCGTAGCAATATCACACCATCGGAATCGAACTTGGAAACTTGTTCAGGAGAAAGTGTGGATGATCGAGTCATACCAACCTCCTTAAATGAAGACGTCTAGAGGTGGCAGGATACAATATCTTAAACGCAAAAAGCGGGCAGTAGGCGGCGACTGTTGATCCAGTTGCGATGTGATAAAGGTCGATAATCGATTAACGAGTCACAGCTCGTCGATGCTGTACGCCTGAATACTGAGGGCGTGAATTTCCTTTTTCATAAGGTCTTCTACTGCGGCGTAAACAAGGCGATGCCGCGACAGTGTATTGAGCCCTTCAAAAGTTTCGGAAACCACCGTTACCGCATAGTGGCCCCCGCCTTCCGCGGCGCCGGCATGGCCGACATGCAGATGGCTTTGGTCTTCTATCTCTACGGATTCAGCCCGAAGACGACTTCGAAGTCGCTCCCTGATATGGTCGATGGTTTGCATGTCAGGTTTTACTGTCGTCGCTGACAATGTGCCGGGAGATCAACAACATCTGAATAATACTGAAAGCCAGGGTTAGGCCGAGCAGGCCAAAGACCTTGAAGTTAACCCAAAAATCAGTTCGGATCTGGTCGTCCAGGTGTGTGCGAAAAAAGAAAGCGATGTATAAGTTCAACGTACCTGAGACCAGGAAAAAGAACCCCCAGGACAAGTTGACCTTTTTCCAGATTGGGGATGGTAATTTCATTTTTTCGCCGAGGAGGCGCTCAAGCACAGTGCGCTTTCCCAGAAACTGGCTGCCAATCACAATCACGGCAAAAAGCCAGTTAACAATAGTGGGTTTCCATTTAATAAAAACATCGTCACGAAAAAGCAGGGTCAGGCCGCCAAAAATAAGGATTACAAACAATGTGACCAGATGAGTGGTTTCAAAGCGTCGGTGCCGGAACCAGAACCAGATGACTTGACCCAAAGACGCAACGATCGCAACCGATGTGGCCGCATAAATGCCGTATAGCTTGTAGGTGCCGAAAAAGAGGATCAGCGGGAAAAAATCAAACAGCAGTTTCATGGCAGTATTGGTCGATAAAATGGCCGACAATTATAAGGCGCGAAGTGCGATTGGCGTCATCGCAGCAAAAACAATTTTGGCCAGGCACTTATTGATGACTCGATTGAGCGACTGGCAATAGAACAGGAATCCTGTGGCCCACTTTTCAGTTTCATGCCGGACATCTCGTGGCGAACATCGAACGCCAAGTCGTAGGCATCATGTACAAACAGCTAAGCACCCAGGGTGTCTTCAGTGATATGTCGGCGAGATTGTTTGAAAAACTTCAAAAGACATGGGGTCAAAATATTTTATATTGGGGCGAATATTGCGAGGGCCTAAAAATCCCCTGCTTGTAAGTCATTGATTATAAGAAGCCAATGGTACCGAGGGTCGGACTCGAACCGACACTCCATTGCTGGAACCAGATTTTGAGTCTGGCGCGTCTACCAGTTTCGCCACCCCGGCATGATTGATTTATAAGGGTTTATTTAATATTCGACTGCTGGATTAATCCCGGTGCACTGTTGCTGCATTGCCAGCGTGACGAATTTCGCCCGCTTAGGGTTTATTTTAACACTCGACCACAGCTTGGAAACTACCCCCTCGGGTGCGCCAGATCGAATGGGCCGACTAGAGGTGCGCTCGCCACGCGGCGCCTCAGGCAATGGTAAGGGGTAGGGGGGCGGCGCTTCACTTAGGTTACTTTGTCTAATGCGTCGGCAATCGCCTTACCCACATCGGCGGTTTTCGCGCTGCCACCCAGATCGGGGGTACGCGGGCCCTCACGCAACACCACGTCAATTGCGTCCATTATTGCATCGTGTGCAGCTCGGTATTTCTTGTCGCCTTTACCGAGGTAATCGAGCATCATCGCACCAGACCAGATTTGACCGATAGGGTTGGCGATGGCTTTGCCGAAGATATCAGGCGCTGAGCCATGCACGGGCTCGAACAACGAAGGGAACACTCGCTCTGGATTCAGATTTGCCGACGGAGCAATACCGATGGTCCCGGTAGTCGCAGGCCCCAGGTCAGACAGGATGTCGCCGAATAGATTTGAGGCGACGATCACGTCAAAGCGCCCGGGATCCAAAACGATCTGAATAGTGAGTCCGTCGATGTGATACTGGCTACGGCGAACCTGCGGATACATCTCGCCGACGCTGGCAAAACGTTCGTCCCAGTACGGCATAGTGATAGAGATGCCGTTGGACTTGGTGGCCGAAACCAGGTTCTTGTCGCGGCTCATTGCGAGTTCGAAAGCGAACTTCATAATTCGATCGACGCCCTTGCGAGTAAAGGTGGAGATCTGCTGTGCCATCTCCCGATCGGTTCCCTCGAACAGTCTTCCGCCCAGCGATGAGTATTCTCCTTCGGTGTTCTCTCTCACCACAAAATAGTCGATGTCGCCCGGTTCGCGCCCTACCAGTGGCGAGGGTACACCCGGCATCAACCGTACCGGCCGCAGATTAACGTATTGGTCAAATTCGCGGCGAAACTTGATCAGCGAGTCCCAAAGTGAGACGTGATCCAGCACGCGCTCCGGCCAACCGCAAGCGCCAAAAAAGATACAGGCGCAGCCGTCGATACGTTGCTTCCAGTCGTCGGGCATCCACTTGCCAATTTTATCGTACTGGTCGCACGACCAATCGAAATGCTCGAACGCGATTGTCAGCCCGAAGCGGTCGGATGCGGCCTGCACAACGCGCACGCCCTCGGGCATGACCTCTTTGCCGATGCCGTCGCCTGCGATTACAGCGATCCGGTTGGTATCTGTTTTACGGGTCATGCCTGTGTCTTTCTCTCGTGTTAAGGATAAAGATACAGGTTACCACCCGGAACAAGGCGGTGCGCAGTTTTCGGAAACTACGGCTGGCCTGCCAATGATTAGCGCACTCATGAATGAGAAAAAGCGCCGACCATAGCGCG
>JAPKAJ010000222.1 GCA_028825345.1 Arenicellales bacterium
CTCCTTAAAGGATTCCAGGTTAATATCGTTGACCACGACATCTGCGCCTAATCGCGCCAGACGCATTGCATGAGCAAGACCGATACCTCTTGCGGCACCGGTGACGAGGGCTACTTGTCCTTTCAGTTTCATAACAATACCTGTCGATGGTTAAAGTGATTGTACTGGCGAAGACCACTGGTCAGAGATAACTTCGATGAGTGCCGGACCATCTGGATTGGTCTCCTTGTCCAGACATTCACGTAATCCCGCAAGATCTGTCACCCGATAGCTGCGCAGGCCAAATCCGCTCGCGACCACGGAAAAGTTCACATGGGAGAAGTCCGTGGATACATAGTTCTGGTCGTAATGATCTCGCTGTACGTGCTTTATCCACCCCAACGTATCATTGTTGAGAATAATCGTCAGGATCGGCAGCTTGAACCGCGACATAACCTCCATCTCCTGCATGGAATAACTGAAACCACCATCTCCGGCAAAATGCAGAATGCGTTTCTTGCGCTTGGTGGCCATTGCAGCCCCTATCGCGCCGGGAGAACCCCAGCCAAGACCGGCCAGACCACGAGGCGCCATCATGCGCCGTCCCGGTTTTGTAAAGTTCAGATACGAAGCGGCCCAGCCGGAAGCCAGGCTGGCATCGCAAACGACGACATCATCATCTGTAAGGACCTGGTTTACGACGCCCATGATGGTAGGCGGCTTCAGTGGATCATTATCCTCCTGTTCAGGATCTGTATTCTCCTGATACCAGACCTGGTACTGTGCCCGAGGTGCATCGAAGTCCCAACTATAGTTACTGGCTTTGCCTGCAAGGGCAACCAGTAACGCTTCCACGCCCAGACGCGCGTCGGCCACCAGCCCAATCGTGTTGGCATAGTTCCGTGAGATTTCTTCCGGGTCGTTATCCAGGTGGATGATCTGCGTATCCCTGTGTGGGCACCTGTAGCTGTAGGTCGTCAATTGACCAGCCTTGCAGCCAATAAAAAAGACCAGATCTGACTGTTTTACAAGATCTCTGGCTACCGGACTGCCGAAGGTACCCGTGACCCCAAAAGCGTTGGCATGGTCTTCCCCGATAATCCCCTTACCTGAAATTGAGGTGACGACGGGTATATTCAGCAATTCCGTCAGTTCGCGAACCTGCTCGCCTGCACCGGAGATATGTGCGCCGCCGCCAACAATCAGTATAGGCCGTTCGGCCTTACCCAGGGCAAACACGGCCTGCCTTACAGAGTCAGGATCAGGTGCACTCCGTGTGGCCGGATAAGTGGCACCGTCGCGACCGGTCACCGGGTCGCGGAACTCAAAATCAGCACCTGCCACATCCTCCGGGATACAAACCACCACCGGGCCCGGCTTGCCGGAAGTCGCCACGCGAAACGCATGATCGACAATGTTGTCCAGAGATTTCGGATCGGTAATGCGAACCTGCCATTTGCTCACAGGCTTGAACATCTCCATCTGATCCATCGCCTGGGAAGCGTTTCCGCGGGTGCGACGATGTTCCCAGGCGCGCGCCACATCGGATATGATGCAGATCAGGGGAATAGAAGAGCAATGTGCTTCTGCCAGGGGGGAAATCAGGTTGGTAGCGCCCGGCCCAACCGTGCCATCACAGACCCCTGCCTTGCCGGTCATTCTCGCATAGGCATCAGCCGCGTAACCCGCACTGCGTTCATCACGCATCAGGACGTGTTCGATGGCGCCCTGAAACTTGCTGATACCTTCATACAGGGGCAAAGTCTGCCCTCCGGGTACACCAAATACCTTATCCACTCCGTTTTCCAGCAGCAGTGCCGCCAGACGATCACCGACTTTCATAGATTCCCCTTGGGATTTAGTTTGCTAATTTTGCGAAAAATGTCGAGTTATACAGCAGTAACGATGAGACAGATGTTACCGCAGCTACCAAATTGGTTCATCCACCGGCGAAATGGAAAGTGTTGATTGTTCCCCCATTTTCCAACCACCTTTACCGCTTGCGGTTCCACCCGTGGTGGCCTGACACCACCGCGGTCTTCGTCGACTAGTGCCCCAGCAACTTTTTGAACCGCGCTTTCTGCTGGTCATCCATCTCGGAAAACACCGGGACACCCCAGTCTGACTCAGGGAAGCCTTCCAGTTCCTGTGAGCGGAGCAAACGCCATCGATTGTCCAAATTGCTTGCCAATGCCTCCCCGATACCCACAGGCCATATGGGACAGTCCTTTCGTTCGTGCTCTACCGAGCCACAAGCTCTGCAGGGCTTTGCGTCTTCATTCACCTTGAGCCTGGATTCCAGCGCCCATTTACCATCACCTATACCAACTTCCTTCAGCGCTCGGCGCAGGCTAACCTGCGCTTCTCCGCGCTCTTCATGGCCAATTCGGTTGAACGGCAGGTATGAGGAGTGGGCAATCAGTGCCCACTCGACCGCGACATGGAAACCCGGCAGCGCCAGGCATTCGTCAGGAATATAAGGGCCACCGCTGAGCTTACCCTCGTGGATCATCAGGTGGTATCCGGCAACCTCTCGACCGTCCATCAATCGCTCAGGCGTCTGCTTATACTCTTCGCTAAAACCCCACTCGAACTTGCTGAGATCGAGACTGGCATCGCTAATGAGTTTCACGCCAAGCTGCGATGCAAACTCACACCATTTGAGACAGCCGAATTCCCATTTTTCAAAGTCGTCATCCATGTCAGTTCCTCGAATTGTCTCGGGTCAAGCTCATGCCGGTTTTTAGTCCTCCACCGGTGCAGCAGCCTGCAAAGCAACAAACTCACGATACTGTCCACCGGGCCGGACCAGAAGCTCCTGATGCGTACCCTGTTCTTTGATCTTGCCGTCCTCAAGAAACACTATTTTGTCAGCGTTGGCGATAGTCGACAATCGGTGAGCGATAATGACTACCAGCTTGTCCTTGGCGGCCTCGTGTAACGCCTGGACAAGATAGGCCTCGGTCTCAGGATCCAGTGCCGAGGTGGGTTCATCCAGAATCAGCACACTGGCCGGTTTCAGCAAACCCCGGGCGATAGCAATGCGCTGCTTCTGGCCTACCGAGAGCTTACTGGTCACTGTCCCCAGTAATGTCTGGTAGCCATCCGGTAACTTCGACACGAAATCGTGCGCACCGGCAATTCGAGCGACCCGTTCAACTTCCTCTGCGGAAGCGTCCGGATTACCGTAGCGAATATTGTCGATAATGGAGTCTGAGAACAATTGTGTTTCCTGAAACACATAAGACACCTGACCGCGCAGGCTACTAAGCGCAATGTCGTCAATATCAACGCCATCCACCTTGATTGTGCCCTTGGTGGGATTCTGGAAGCCGGGAATCATGTAGGCCAGGCTGGTCTTTCCGGCACCGGTTGGGCCAACCAGGGCAGTGATCTCGCCAACATTAAACGACATACTGATATCGTTGAGCGCCTGACGACCGTCCGGGTACGTTAGTTCGACATGCTCAAGGGTTATAGCCTCTGATACCTGATCCAGCGCCTGGCCGTGCCGGTCGATCTCACTGGGCAAATCCATCAGGAAAAACACGCGCCTGATACCTGGAATATCTCCCTGAATCCGAATCCACACGTAAGGAACGGCTGTTAACGCGCCAGACAACCAGGCGTAATAATACAGCAGTACGCCATAATCGCCGGGTGTCAGCACGCCCTCAATAACCCGTTGACTGATCAGGTAAAATGCAACCAGCCCAAGCAGGCCCCTTGCCATGCCGTTGGCCATGCCATAGAAAACACCAACGAGGACTTCAGCACGGAATCGTTTGAATGATTCATTGCTGTGTTTACTGAATCGCTCCCGCTCACGTTTATTGCCGCCCAGGCTCTGCACCGCCAGAACATTGCTCATACCTTCTTCGATATTGCCTGTGGTGATCGACCCAGACGCACGACTTGCCTGGCTGCGGCGACGGATCAACCGGGGAAACGGCAACATCACGATTATCTGCAATGGTAGAATACAGGCAGCCAGCCAGACCAGTTCCGGCGCCTCGCCATAGTA
>JAPKAJ010000223.1 GCA_028825345.1 Arenicellales bacterium
TTGGCGATCAATCCGGTTTCTCGCCTAAAAGGGATCAGTTATCAACTGCCGATGGCAAGCGCCCAAGTGAAGTCGAGTATTTTGCTAGCCGGCCTGTACGCTAAGGGGAGTACTCAAATTCATGAATCGACGCCAACGCGGGATCACACCGAACGGATGATCGCCGGGTTTACCGGGCGGAGGTGGGAGCAAGGCAATCCCATTCGAGTTGACAATGGCCACATCCTACGCGGGCAACAAATTACCGTGCCTGGCGATATTTCTTCGGCTGCATTCTTTCTCGTGGCTGCCGCTCTGTGCCCGGGTAGTGACGTCACCCTTTGCGGAATTGGCATCAACCCGACTCGCACGGCAGTGTTGGAAATCTTGAATTTAATGGGGGCGAACATTGAAATTTTCGGGCAACGCCAAGAGTCAGGCGAGCCGCTATGCGATCTTCGGGTGCGTTCTCAGCTCCTCAAAGGAATCGATGTGCCTCGGAGCCTGGTGGCCAACGCTATCGATGAGTTTCCGGTGCTTGCAATAGCCGCGGCTGGCGCTGTCGGTATCACCCGAATTCGGGGGGCTACTGAATTGCGTTTCAAGGAGTCTGATCGGATCAACGCTGTGGTCCAAGGGTTGGGAAATCTTGGGGTCAACGCAATTGAGTACGAAGATGGGATGGACATCATTGGAGGGGGATTTCGGTCTGGAACGATTGATAGTCGAGGCGATCATCGTATCGCGATGGCGTTCGCGGTTGCGGGATGCTGTAGCGATGGGCCGGTAGTCGTTAATGATTGCCAAAATATTGCAACTTCCTTTCCTGGGTTTGTTGAAACTGGCTGTTCTTTGGGTATGAATCTGGTCGAGAAACCGTGATTCAAGACTCCGCTTTAAAGGTTCCTGTGGTGGCGATCGATGGCCCGAGCGGAACCGGCAAAGGCACTGTGGCGGCCCGGGTTGCAGGCCGTCTTGGCTGGCATGTCCTTGACAGCGGAGCCTTGTATCGCGCGTTTGCTTACGCTGCTCGATTAAAGGGGGTAAACCCCGATGATTTTCAAGAGGTTGTTGATGTCGATGTGGATTCGCAGATCACATTCCAGAGCGCTGCTGGTGAAGTTCGAATCATGCTGGCTGGGGAGGATGTGACCGATGCTGTGCGCAGCGAAGAGGGAGGCCGCGCGGCGTCGGTCTACGCGGCTATTCCTGCTGTCAGATCGATATTGCTGGCAAGACAAAGAGCGGCACGGAAACTGCCTGGCCTTGTTGCGGATGGGAGAGACATGGGCACCGTGGTCTTTTCGGACGCGGATGCTAAGATATTTCTCGACGCTTCGCCGAAAGTCAGGGCAGAAAGGCGCTATAAACAGTTGAAGGAAAAGGGTTTCGATGTTAATCTCGCGCGCCTTGAGAAAGAGATCGCCGAGCGGGATCGCAAGGATGTCACACGGGCGGAGTCTCCATTGATTCCGGCCGAAGGCGCTTTTAAAGTTGATACCTCCCACAAAAGTATCGACGAGGTTGTGGAACAGGTAATGGTTGTCGTTCACACTTGCCTGCGCAAATCGACCAGTTAGGAGCATTAGCCCTGGCATCGTTACTCAGGACTAAAGGGGTCAGTCGTAGACTGGCTAAAATTCACCTCAAACAAGCTGTCAGCGAGAAGTTGTCGCGGCACCCTAATTAAAAATGTCTGAAAATTTCGCGGAACTCCTAGAAGAAAGCCTCAAAAACTCGGTCATGCAGATCGGTGCAGTCATCTCTGCAGAGGTTGTTGATATCAACGCCGACTATGTCGTTGTAAATGCCGGTCTAAAATCAGAGGCCGAAATACCAGCTACTGAATTTCGTGATGCGGATGGCGCCGTTTCAGTCACGATTGGGGATTATGTCGAGGTTGCGATAGAGGCTCTGGAAGATGGGTTCGGAAACACCCGACTATCACGCGAAAGGGCGCGCCGGGAAAAATCCTGGGAAACTTTAAGGAACTCTTTTGAGAACGAAGTGGTCGTGAAGGGTTTCCTCACCGGAAAAGTAAAAGGCGGCTTTACGGTATCGCTAGACGAAGTGCGTGCGTTTCTCCCTGGCTCTTTGGCTGATGTGCGCCCAGTGACTGATTCCACCTATCTGGAAAACCGTGAGCTCGAATTCAAGGTGATCAAACTCGACCAGGCCAGGAACAACGTCGTGGTCTCAAGGCGTGCGGTCGTTGAACAAGAAATGCAAGAAGAGCGCAACGCGCTTTTAGAAACTCTGGAAGAGGGTCAGGTGGTCACCGGGGTAGTCAAGAACCTGACCGACTACGGAGCATTCGTCAACCTGGGTGGGCTGGATGGATTGCTACATATTACCGATATTGCCTGGAAGCGCGTCAAGCACCCCTCAGAGATGCTGAGCGTGGGCGATGAACTCCAGGTCCGGGTGCTCAAGTTTGATCGTGAACGTAGCCGGGTATCGCTGGGGATGAAACAGCTTGGCGAGGATCCTTGGTCCGATATTGCAAGACGGTATCCAGAAAAGACCCGGATTTTCGGAAAGGTTACCAATATCACCGATTACGGAGCCTTTGTTGAGCTTGAGGAAGGAGTTGAAGGACTGGTTCACGTCTCAGAGATGGACTGGACCAACAAAAATGTACATCCGAATAAGGTTTGCCATCTGGGTGACGAAGTGGAGGTGATGGTACTTGAGGTCGATTCTGAGCGGCGTCGAATTTCGCTAGGAATGAAACAATGCAGTGGCAACCCCTGGGAGGAGTTTTCGGTAACGCATCAACGTAATGATCGAATTACCGGGGAAATCAAATCAATCACCGATTTTGGCGTCTTTATCGGCCTTGATGGGGGAATCGATGGGCTGATTCATTTGAGTGATCTATCCTGGGATCGAGAGGGCGAAGAAGCAGTTCGCGATTTTAAAAAGGGCGATCAGATTACTGCCATCGTGCTCTCGGTGGATTCCGAGCGCGAACGCATATCATTAGGAGTTAAGCAGGCCCAAGAGGATCCTTTTAATGCCTTTGTTGGAGCCCACCCAAAAGGTACGCCTGTGAAGGGTACGATTAGAAGTGTCGATGCGAAAGGCGCCATCGTGGATCTGGGGGACGGTATTGAAGGGTACCTCCGGGCCACCGAGCTGTCACGGGACTATGTCGAAGACGCTCGATCCGTGTTGAATGCAGAGGCTGAGATCGAGGCTAAGATTACCAGCATTGATCGCAAGACTCGCCGTATTACCTTGTCGGTAAAAGCGCTGGAATCAGAAATCGAGGATCAGGCGATTCAGGAGTACAGTGGGCAGGTTTCTGCGCGGACATCCTTTGGTGACAAACTTAAGGAAGAATTTGAAAAACAGGACGCGTGAGCCGATGGGCTTCGACTCACGGATTGACCAGGCAATGATATGAAGACGATGACCAAGTCGGATTTGATTGAGCGTTTAGCCCGCGAGCAGCCGCACTTGCCGTCACGTGATGTCGAATTCTCCGTCAATGCTGTACTTGAGCATATGCGCCGCTCTCTGGTGGCGGGCGATCGCATAGAGATCAGAGGCTTTGGCAGCATTGGCCTGAGATTTCGACTGCCCAGGATAGGGCGCAACCCGAAAACCGGCGAAGCGGTGAACGTACCAGGTAAGTTTGTAGCGCACTTCAAGCCTGGCCGATTGCTTCGTGAGCGGGTCAATCAAAGCGCTGCCACTGCCCAAGCCCAATTTGACGAGTTCGACTGAGTTTACCGGCTGGGTAGATTCGCATCCGCCCAGTGTATATCCGGCAACAGGCTCGAACCCCTCGACTTGGCTAGCCCGGGCGGCTCTAATTTGGGAAGGCCGCCCCGAAGGTTAATCGACTATGCTGAAAAAGTTGACCCTGTTTGTCTTGCTACTTGGGATAGGAATTTTCGGCGTGACAGTCGCAGTAAAAAATCCGATCAAGGTGCCACTTCGCTATTATTTCGATTTGGCCTGGGAAGGACCACTGGTATTCGCGTTGTTGGCCGCGCTCGTTATTGGGTTT
>JAPKAJ010000224.1 GCA_028825345.1 Arenicellales bacterium
GTGCCCCATGTCTGAAGTATGAATGCCGCACGAGTGACCTTTGCCCTGAACTTTGAGAATGTTTGATACCAGCGTTACTGCGTGGTCAAAATCCCGCGCGCGGTAAATGGTTAGGACCAGAGAAAGTTTTTCATCGGCGAATGGCGATTCAGGGCTAAAAGCATCCTCCTCTACCATAAAAAAGCGTGACTGTTTAGCGCTGTCGCTCAAACCGACCCTGTCAGCGAAAACATCGGGGTTGGTGGCGATCAAGTTGCGGTTGAGCTTATTGTTGATCCAGAGCTGCTCGACAATGAGGTCTTTTTCTTTGGAATTGGCAAGGTAGCCACCGACCCGCTTGAGGGAGTCAAGCGCGCCTGCGTAGACGTCGTCGAGTATCACCAGTGCATTTTCCGAAGAGCAAGAGGTAGCGTTATCGAACGTTTTGGAGGCGCAGATCTTAGCGGCGGCGTCATCCAGATCAGCGCTGTTATCGATGATGACCGGAACGTTGCCGGCGCCCACCCCGATGGCCGGGGTACCACTGCTGTAAGACGCGCGCACGTTGTTCTGTGACCCGGTCGTAACCACTAGATCAGCTTTTGCCATAAGCAGATGGGTCATGGTCCTGGAAACGGGATGGGGCAGGATCTGCACCAGATCGATCGGCGCCCCCACGTGGGCCAGCGCCGCTCTCATCACTTCTACTGTGGCGTTGGTGCTGGTCCAACTGCTCGGCGAGGGGGCTATGACGATGGCGTTGGCGCCCTTGATCGCCATCATGGCCTTGTTGACAGGTGTGGCGGTTGGATTGGTTGAGGGCGTTATGGCTGCAACAACTCCAACGGGTTTGCCGTACTGACTGATGCCGCGCTCGGGGTCGTTATCGATAACACCTACCGTACGTACCCGCATCAGATCCCGCAAGGTGCCAAAGGTCTTGCGTTGGTTCTTTATAACCTTGTCGTGAACATTGCCGATCCCGGTATCGGCGACTGCGAGTTCCGCCAGACGCTGCGCGTTTTTTGGTTTGTAAAGAGACCAGGCCAGCGCGGTCACCAACTCGTCCACTCGACCCTGGTCGGCAGCGCCAATTTGCTCCATCGCTATACGGCCTCTTAAGATCAGGTCATCTACCTGGATCAGCTCGCCGTTTGAGCCATCGACGGTTGAGGCGTCATCATTGACTTCTGTCATGTTTTTCCAGCTATTTGTTTGGGCGATGAAGCAGACTAAAACGGCGTTAACCGCTCGTCAAGTCGAACCATACCTGTACTTACAGTTTGGTACACTGGGGTGGATGAAACTCGTCGGCCACGAACAATCGAATCCTACTCGCGATTTGGTCGAGCCTGGTGCAAACTGGCTCAAAGCACCCCTTGGCAAACTTGCCTTACAGTACTGACCAAATTCACGTCTGAAAGACCATGCTCAACGAGATAGATCTCCAGATCGTTGCCTGGTGCACATTCGCGTTTTTGTGTGGGGGATTGATAAAGGGCGCATTGGGTGTCGGCACGCCGTTGCTCACCGTTCCATTGATGGCATTGGTTCTACCGGTGCAAACGGCAGTCGTACTGATGGCGCTCCCCGTGGTCTTTGCTAATGTTTGGCAGGCCTTCCAGGCTAAACAGATTTCCTCGGCCGTTTCCCGGTTCTGGCCATCATTTTTGGCAATCCTCGTTGGAACCTATGCCGGTGTCGTAATACTCTCAAATATCGATGAACGCTCTCTCTTGCTGGCCGTCGGTCTTTTAGTTATTGCCTTTGCGGTGTTGCAAGGGTCCGCGTATAAGCTGCGTCTTTCCAAGGCTTTCGAAAAACCTGCCGGCCTGGTGTTCGGGTTGGCCAGTGGGGTCATAGGCGGGCTCTCGTCAATGTTTGGGCCAATGCTGATCATCTATCTGGTTTCTATCCCCGGGCTAGGAAAAGAACGCTTCGTCGCTTCGATCAGCTTCTTATATCTCGCGTGTGTGATTCCATGGACTCTAATACTGTTTTGGTTCGAGATTCTTGACGGACGGCTGGCCATACTTTCGGCAGCTGCCATTTTGCCTGTTGCTGTTGGCATGGCTCTTGGCGCGAAGGTGCGCGAGCGGGTCAGCGACCAGCGCTTTCACCGTCTGGTGTTGGTAGTTCTCATGGTTTCGGGTAGCACAATGTTGTGGCGCGCGCTGGTTTAAGATGATTAATGGCGAATCTCCAGCGGTGCTCCGCTGGCAAAGACGCGAAAACCAAAATATTGATTTGTTCTATCTGGAGTTATAGGAGCACGATGCTCGATTCATATCGGCGGTCCAAAACCTGTGACCATCTTCGGCGCAGATGTTATCGTTGAATGCCATGGCCGATTTAGATCTTTTATACACGCCTGCACATCAGCTTGCGCGTGACATTCGGCGGAAGACCCTGTCGCCAACGGAACTTATGCAGGCTTGCCTGACTCGTATCGACGAGGTCAACGATACCCTGAACTGTTTTTGTTTCATCTATCATGATGAAGCCATGGAATTGGCCAAGCAGGCGGAGCAGGCGTTGATGACGAACACCAACATAGGACCGCTGCACGGACTGCCTTTTGGCGTCAAGGATGTAACCCCGGTAGCAGCTAAGGTGATGACTATGGGTTCGGCGATGTACGAACACCATGTGCCCAACGAGGATGCTCTTATCGTGCGGCGCTTCAAACAGGCCGGAGCGATTGTGATTGGAAAAACCACAACGCCTGAGTTCGCCCACAGTAGTTTCACCGAAAGTCCACTTTGGGGTAGAACCTCCAACCCTTGGAACGTGAACCGCACACCCGGTGGGTCGTCGGGAGGGTCGGCCGCAGCGGTAGCAAGCGGATGCGTACCGTTGGCGGAAGGTACGGACATGGGCGGTTCGGTGCGTATCCCGGCCTCCTTTTGCGGCATCGTTGGCTTAAAACCCAGCCTGGGTCGTATCCCGATGGATATCTTGCCTACAGTTTTCGACAACATCTCACATTTCGGCCCGCTGGCAAGAAATATCAGCGATGCCAATCTCTTCATGAATATTGCTGGTGGCCCCGACGAGCGGGACATTATGTCCTTGCCTGACAAGATCGAGTTCCCGATACCGGCGGATTCGAATGTAAGGGGGCTGCGTATTGCGCTATCCGTCGACTTGGGTTATTACGCCGTTGACCCCGAGGTCGAGGCCGCGGTTCGCCGATGCGCCGAGGTTCTACAGGGCCTGGGTGTAGAGGTGCAGGAGGTGAACCTCGACTGGCGTCACGAATACAACGATATCTGGTACGACGCATGGGGGGTGTATCTGGACGTGTGCTTTACCCAGAATTTTGAAGCCTGGCGAGATAAGATGGACCCATCGGTAGTGAAGCTCATCGAGCGTGGGCGATCGATAGACGCGGCAACGTATAAACGTTTCGAGGTGTTGCGTACCGAACAGTGGCATCAATTGTGTCGGATTTTTGACAAGTACGATGCTTTGATTGCGCCTACGATGGCCCACCCTGCGGTCCCCCACGGCCAGTCGGACGAAAATTACGACGGATTGGACGAACAAGGCAGATACAAAGGCTTGGATATGACGTCCCCTTTTAATCAGGTGGGTCAATGTCCGGCCCTGTCGGTGCCCTGTGGATTTAGCGCAGATGGTTTGCCCCTGGGGCTACAGGTAGTGGGGCACCGGTTCGACGATTTGACCGTCATGCGCATAGGAGCCGCGCTGGAAAAAGTCTTGCGTTTAGACCAGGTCAGGCCGGGTATTTAACCGCTCGGATCGCTATGACTATCTTGGTGTCGACAGGTTTGCACCCAGATCACCTTGGCCCGCTAAAGCCCGCTATGTCGCGCGAGTTAAGCCAACGCATGAGGCTGGATAGGGTCACAAAATGAGGAGATCTCGACCTCAGGCGTCATGCGCAACAACAGCATGAGACGACGCGGCGAGTTCAATTAACGACCCTTATGTCGACCCACAACGGCGGATCTTT
>JAPKAJ010000225.1 GCA_028825345.1 Arenicellales bacterium
AATTAGCCTATTGATAGTAATTGCTGGCGGAACTTAACCGCGCTCTACTAGTGATAGCGGCCAAGTGTTTATAGTCTGTGTAGTTGTTGGCAGTGGCCCGAAATTTAGTCAGTAATCTCTACGCTAGGCGATGACCCAATGAGTCAGCAACCGATCAGCGTGCCATACTTTTTCAGTGCTTTTTCCGAAAGTGTCAGACCAAGGCCAGGATCCGGGTTGAGTGTCAGCCAGCCGTCCTTAATGACTGGTGGGTTCTCGAACAACTCGGCCTGCAGTGGGTCGCGCTCCGGATCCGTGAATGACTCGACGATAAACCCAGACGGGCTCGAAGCCACCAAAGGCGCATGGATGAAGCAATCGTGGTGGGGTGCGATCTGGACGTGGTTCATCTCGCAAAGGGCTGCCAGTTTCCGCCCGTGAGTGAATCCACCGAACATCGTGCAGTCAAACTGGAGTATCTGGATAGCTTGCTCCTCGAGCAGTGCCCGGCAACCATAACTGGTCAGTTCGCTCTCACCGGCCGACAGGGGAATACTCGTTCGTTGGGAGAGCAGTTTCAACTCACGTCGGTCGTCCTGCCAGCGCACCGGTTCTTCGAGCCAGCGTGGCCGAACGTGAGCCATCCGGTTAGCAGCTTCGGTCGCGGTCTGAAGATCCCATGCCCGGTTTGCATCGACCATTAGATCGCTCTCCTCCCCTATAACGTCGCGCACAATCTCCAGCCGCTCGATGTCTTCTGCAACAGATAGCCCACCCACCTTGGCCTTGAAACCCCGGTGCCCCTGGTCTTTCAAAGCCTGGATCTCATCTCGCAACTCGACCTCGTCCTTGCCATCTCGGTAGTAGGCACAAGTCACGTAACAGGGCACCCGGTCACGGTAACCGCCAAACAACTGGTATAGCGGCAGCCCTGCCGTTTTACCGACGATATCCCAGCAGGCAAGGTCGACAGCGGCTGAAATCTTTAGCAAAGCGTCCCGACTCCAGCCCTTCTCATGGGCCAGACGTTTGGCCGTGAGCGAAAAGAGTTTTTCGTACACCCGTTCCGGTGCAAGCGGATCGCATCCCACGACCTCGGCTGTGATACCCGAGTTGATCGCGTTGACCACAGGTTCCACGGTGCTGTAGCAGGTGGCGAGACCGAACCCACAGATCCCTTCATCGGTCTCAAGGCGGACCAGCAGTTCGTTGGCCCGCGGCACGATAAAGTGACTGACCCAGTGTGGCCTGCCGTCTTCTGGTGCCTGCAATATGGATGTTTCGACTTTGCTTATACGCACATTATTTACTGCTCTGTCTTATTTTCTGTGAACGTGACCGGGTGCTCCTATAGCCAGCTCCCAGGAGTTAGTGGAAGTTTAGCAAACCTTAACCACGCTCCACTATTGATAGCGGCCAAGCGTTTATAGCAGACTGTGGCAGGAAGTGGCGTTAATGCTGCCTATACTCCTCAGAGTGCAAAGCCACCGGTTAGCACTGCCGTCCGGAGAATGAACCGATTCCAGGCGGCAACTTGATTAAAAGCGTAGCGAAAGACAGGACATGCCGCCATCCAGTTTGGCACACTCACTGTTATTAATTGCGCGAACCTCGTAGCCAGCATCCTGCAGGCGCGCCAGGGTATGCGGAAATCCGGCCGGCATCAATACCAGGTCATTGTAGCGGATCGAATTGGCGGCAGCCTCCTCGCCCCGGGCGGTGTGGATGACGCGATAGCCTTCGAAACAGCCTGAGGCATCCAGCCGTGGCGTTGCCAGGATGGTTTCAGCATCAAGTAGCGAGCAATCCGTTTTAAAATGCAATATACCCGCAGGCGTCTTTACTTCGTGCAAGGAATAGCCGTGATAGCTGACGATCTCCGCCAGTTCGGCGATCCCGGCGCTGTCCGTTCGTTCGGAACGACCTACCAGAATCTGTTTCGATGTCACCAGGATGTCGCCGCCTTCGATAAAGCCGGGCCCGTCAATTGCAACCACCCGCTCGAACAGATCGCGCAGCACCGGAGCCATCTGCGCAACCTCACCCGCGCGCGATGGTGCACCCGGGCGCATCAGTATGGCAAGCTCGGGCAGACACAGGGCAACGTCCTCTACAAAGGTCGAATCGGGGAAGTCGTCAAGTGCTGTCAATTCCGTAACCGCCGCACCCGCCTGCTGCAGCGTCGCAACATAATGCGCGTGATCCTGCAACATCTGATCGAAATCGGGGTCACCGATGTCCTCGGCGCGTAAACCGTGAACGATGTTCGGCGCAGGCTTGCGTGTAATTGCACGCGTAAATTGATAGGATGATTCGCTCAAATCGGGGACTCCACAGACAATAAAATCGGGCTAAAGATACGCAGCAAGCATATACCGAATTTCCTCCCGGGTTAAGGCCGAACCTGAACGAATCAGGCGTTATCCATGCCTGCCATTACCTCGCTGCCATCGCGCGGAATCCAGGTCTTTGCTTCACCTGCATATTCATCGCCCGGATTGCCCATCACCGTAGTGCGCCACATCAGTCGTGTGCATTGCTCGGCGTCGTACCAGGTCGCGCAATGCAGCAGATTGCGATTATCGCCGATCAGCAAATCGCCGGGCTCCCATTCATGCACGTAGACGAACTCTTTGCGCGTCGCGTGCCTGAGCAGTTCCCGTAGCAGTCTAGCCCCCTCCCCGTCGGGACCGGTCGCAAGTCCGGTTATCGGACCGTCGACGTAATCCATTTGCTTTTCCTCGCAGATATACAGCGATTCTTCAGCAGTAACCGGGTGCCGTCGCACCAGTGGCTGACGTTGGGGTAGTTGATGCGGCAGCAAATCCAGCGGCTGTTCGCCCTTAGCTACCGCCTCACGTGAACGCCCGATCCAGCTCGGTGCATGTATTCCGCGCAGGTCCTCGAGCGCAAGCTTGCGCGCGGGATCGAGTGTTGCCAGTGCAGCCGTACAATCTGCGAACAGTGTCTGGCCCTGGTTACGCGGAGGCAGCTCGACCGCGAGTAACAAAGTTATGTCAGGTGGTGGCCGCCGATAACTCTGGTCAGTATGCCAATTGATCTGCTCGGGAAACTGCATCGGCATGACCTTGGCCTCCAGGATTGCCGGTTTCGGTGGAGGCAGATGATTACAGGGTTCTGCATTGGTGAGAATCAGTATTTCCTTGACTGATTCATGGAAGAAGCGTGCGCTGGTCAGGGTTTGATGATAATCCTCAACCTCGGGGCCGAAAATCCGGCTGAGTTCAACCAGTGCCTGTGGCTCATCACAAATCGCCTGTAACCGTTTCACCACGAGGAGACCGCGCACGGCATAGAAAAAAGATAATATCGTGTCAGCGTGACGCCGAAAGACCTGCAGTATTTCGTCTAGATCGCCTGACTCAAATTCCAGCACTCCGCCAAAGCCTGCTTCTCTGTTTCGGGTGAAGCGCATGCCATCGTGAAACCGGGTTTCATCTGTGTCTGGTGAATTCATTTGCCGAACTCTGTAACTCTGCTCTTTAAACCTGGCGGAGCTTAACCGCTCTTTACTATTAAAAGCAGCCAAGGGTTAAGTTCTCTAGCGCCTGGATTGAGACTCAGAACACTTCCCCACTAAGATCAAATGCCCTTTTAAGGAAACTTAAAAGGTTAAGTTTTCCCTTCGCTGTGTGAGCGGGATATATCTATAGATTTAGATATCGAAAGGAGGTGGGTATCCCCGGCTGTACCCAATATGTACCTAACTACCGCCCAAGGCTTCGGTGTAAAGTATTTGAGCCTCATGGACTAACGATTACGGGAGAAATTATGATGCCGGTGATGACGAACTCCTCTCAATCCTATGAACGGTCAAAACGTACGCCGATCCACCAGTTAATTGATCTTGACCAATATCCAATACATGACCTAGACAGTAATGCCGGGCGCGATCTGGTGTCGAAGTGCCAGCAGTCTCTTGCTGATACGGCAGGTGCATTGCTGCCAGACTTTGTG
>JAPKAJ010000025.1 GCA_028825345.1 Arenicellales bacterium
GGCGAAAAACTGTGCGTTTCTCGCGCCACAACCAGCGCTATTTTCTGAAGACCCATACCGGCGTCGGCTGGCAGGAGATCATCAAGAACCTGGTTTATTTTCGGCTACCGGTACTGGGAGCACTGAACGAGTGGAATGGAGCACACCACCTGCAGCAGTTAAAGATAGACACGCTGACCATCGCCGGTTATGGCACAACGACCGGTGACCCGACCGGTTATGGTACAGCTACGGGAAACCCGGCAAAACGCCAGTCATTCATTATCACCGAAGAGATCAGTAATGCCAAAAGCCTGGAAGAATTCTGTAGCACCTGGCAGAACCGGCCGGTTCGCGCTGGTGCCGAGTTGCGGTTCAAACGCTGGCTGATTCGTCAACTGGCCGAAACTGCACGACGCCTGCACAATAGTGGAGCTAATCATCGCGATTTTTACCTGTGCCATTTTCTATTACAGCCTGGTTATGAGAACGGGCAGCTCACCGGCTCGGCAAGCCAGCTTTTCGTCATCGATCTGCACCGGATGCAGTTACGCCGGCAGACGCCTAAACGCTGGCAGATTAAGGATGTTGCCGGCTTGCACTACTCAAGCATGGATCTGGGCCTAACCCAGCGTGACCGACTGCGCTTTATGAAGATTTACACTCAATCCGATCTGCGCCATACCCTGGCACAAGATGCGCAATTCTGGCGGCGCGTGGACCGCCGAGCCCAACGTCTCTACCGTGCCGAACACCTGCGCCAACCAATGGCCAACGCCCCGGTAGCGCAATCACTGCGTAGCGCCAGTACCCTGCCCTAGGAAGGCGAACGGTCAGTGACGGCCAGTCAGGACGCAACCCCAGACAGCGGCTACGCCCTGCTGAGTGACCGAGCCCAGACATTGCACGCTAAGGGCCTTAATGCACACTTTCTGTCCCGCTACGACTCGCCGATGCTGCGCACCCTGCTGCTCAACCCAGATGCCGCCTTTGCCGAACCAGATGTTGAGCTACTCAAAACCGATATTAAAACAACCTTGTGTACGACCTCATTTGACGGCAACCGTTTCGTGATAAAACGCTACAACATCAAAAATTCCTGGCACCGGTTGCGCCAGGCGGTACGACCACCCCGGGCTAAAAACTGCTGGGTATTTGCCCGGCTATTGTCTGACATCGGCATTATCACAGCGCGCCCGGTGGCTTGGGCGCAAGAGCGCCAAGCGGGCTTTCGAGGAAAATCATGGTTTGTCTGCGAGCACATATCCAATGGAGCCCGGGGCGACACGCTCAATGACCACAGCGACCCGGTGCTGATGGAAAGAACGCTTCAGGACGTTACCCGGCTTTTTGTCCTGATGCGCCAGAACCAACTTTCCCACGGGGATATGAAACCACCGAACATCCTGATGACACCAGACCAAACCGTCTTGCTCGATCTCGACGCCATGCGGCACCACACCAGTCAGGTTGCATGCGAGCGTGCGCTGGCCGCCGATATCGCCCGATGGATGCAGTGGTGGCGTAAAGACCAGCCCGAGAGGGCCATCAGCGCAAGGATGGAAACGCTACTGGCCCAAGTGGGTTTTTCGGTGAACTGAAACGAGGCATCACTGCAATCGCAGACGCACTGCGAAAAAAGGATGATCCGAAGGCCCAATAGGTGATGACCAAGCCTCGTCTACCGACAGGCCGCGGATCAAAATCATATCCACCCGCATCGGATCAAACCCGGCGTCGGCCAACGCATCCACCGTATCAGGTGGTAGCCAGCGGCGCATCGCCGGATGATCCATAGGGGCGTTGAAATCCCCCAGCAAAATAGCGCGTGGATACTGCCCAAACGCACTCATTACCGCTTCGAACGGCGATGCGCCCTCGGCCGGTTTGGATAGATGCGTATTCAGTATGTGCACAGGGCTACCGGCAAGATCGACCTGGTACACCGTCAGGTTGCGATGCGCTCGTCCGGTCGAGGGGAATAGCGCCAAGCGCTGCCAGTAGCTGACTGGAAACCGGCATAACAGCGCATTGCCACGGTGCGGAAAAAAGAACAACTTTCGGCTAGGTGCAAAATGCGCAGCCAATCGTAACCACCGGCCGAGGTGCCAAGCCTGATTGTGGCCGCTACCGAGGCGAGGGCCCTCCACTTCCTGGAGCGCAACAATGTCGCAACCGCTGATAATCCTGGCGATGCGACGCAGATCACGCCTGTCATCGGTGCCGCGCGCCCGATGGATATTGTAGGTTCCGACTGTGAGCGCAGGCCCGTTAAAAGTCTTAGTCCTGTCCGGGGCCGCTAGCACGGTTCCTCTTTGCCCCCTCACCGACCAGACACGACTGGCCAGAAAAATCACCCCGCCAAGGGCAAGCACCGCCAGGCCTGTCCAGATACCTAACACCCTGGCTTGCCGTGGAACAGCGCGATCTCATTCATTGCTCAGACCGGGTAGGGGATGTTTATACTGTGCTCGCAAGAACGCAAAAGTTAATGTACATGATATTCAAACGATTAGCGCTAGCCCTGACCATGAGCTACGATCATCGCGATACTACTGAGATAACCGGTCAGCCACCTGATTCTACCGCGCCGGACACAAGCCTCTACTAGTGAAGTTGCACTATGAAAACTGCTTTTACCAGTGATCGACGCTTTCTGGATCACGACACCGGATCCGGGCACCCTGAGCGCCCGGCACGGCTGTCGCATACCCTGGCCCATCTTAAGGCCCAGCCCTGGTTCACTCAATTGCAGGTCACCGCGGCATCTGCCTGTGATCCTGACTGTCTGACATCGGTACACGATGCGGCACTGGTCGAGCGTGCCCGGACCAGTTGCACGCGCGGCCTGCCTTACCTGGATACCCCGGACGTAGCCATCAGCCGCGAATCTTTTGACATTGCCCGTCTGGCGGCCGGGAGCGTGCTAGCGCTTGCAGATACTATTGCTGATGGAACTGCCGACAACGGTTTTGCTCTGGTGCGCCCTCCGGGTCACCACGCCGAGCATGATGCAGCGATGGGTTTTTGCCTTTTTAATAATATCGCTATTGCAGCGCGCCACCTGCAGCGCCACCACGGCCTTAACAAAATCTTGATACTCGACTGGGATGTGCATCACGGCAATGGCACTCAGCACCTGTTTGAAGAAGATCCCAGTGTTTTCTATATCAGCCTGCATCAATACCCACATTACCCCGGCACTGGGGCCCGATCGGAAGATGGGATAAGCCGCGGCAGGGGGGCCACGCTGAACTGTCCAATGACTGCCGGGGCAGGTAATGCCGAATACACCCAGGCATTCAGCGAAAAGGTACTGCCAGCAATTAACGATTACCGGCCCGAAATGATTCTGGTTTCAGCCGGCTTTGATGCCCACCAAGATGATCCCCTCGGAAGCATCAATCTCAGCACCGAACACTATCAGTGGATGACCGAGGCACTGATGGACTGCGCTAATCAACATTGTGACAATCGAATTCTGTCGGTACTCGAGGGCGGCTATCATCTGGATGCGCTCGCCCACAGCGTGTCGGCTCACATCGGCACCTTGGCTGGCATTAGCGCCGACCCATGATTCGCTGAGTCACACCGATAACATAGGCAGGATCAGCGAAATCGCCACAAGCTCAAGTTGAACTGCTGATGCGAATTTGCCTTGATCTTTCCCAACAGGTAGATTTAGTCGCTGTCTTCAAACGCATAGCCTGTAGCCGAAGCGATATAAGCGTTGAAGGGGACAAGTCACCGGGCGCACCCGCGCACCCAGAGACCGGAGGATGCTGAAATCTCCGGCCGGGTCCCGGCGAATATCACCCCCGAGCCGTTGACCGAACCACCGTATACCGCGATTGCGGTGCAGTAGGCTCAACCGACTAACCCTCGATACCGGGTCCGGGCACCATTGTGCCCCCAAGACCTGGCCCATAGCGGGCCTGGGTAGAGCCGGGTGGTACCGCGCGCGAATCTTTCACCCCGAGAGAATTCGAATCGCCCCGGAGACCGAAAAGACGGTTATTGGGGGCTGAACCTAAGGTGCGCGAATCAATATGAGTTTCAACAAGGCAACTACCCGCTATGACGGCCCGGCGCTGGAGCAGCGCATCCTGGCGTTCTGGCGTGACCACCGTATTTTTGCTCGCAGCCTTGAACAAAGTGAAGGGCGCCCACTGTATACCTTCAACGAAGGCCCACCGACCGCGAATGGCCGGCCTGGCATACATCATGTGCTGGCACGCAGTTTCAAAGACATTTATCCGCGTTTCAAGACCATGCGTGGCTTCCACGTGCCACGCAAAGCCGGGTGGGATACACACGGTCTGCCGGTAGAGCATGAGATCGAAAAAGAGTTGGGCATTTTCGACAAGAAAGAAATTGAAAAACAGGTGGGTGTCGCTGAATTTACCCAACGCTGTCGCGACTCCGTCATGCGCTATATCGGTGACTGGGAGAAAATGACTGAGCGCATGGGTTTCTGGGTAGACCTCGACCATGCGTACTACACCCTGGACAATCGCTACATCGAATCTGTTTGGCATCTGCTCAAGACCATCTGGGACAAGGGGCTGATCTATCAGGACTACAAGGTCGTGCCTTACGACCCAAGAATTGGCGCTACCCTGTCATCGCATGAGGTGGCCCAGGGTTACCGGGAAACCGTTGATCCCTCCGTGACGGTGCGCTTCACCCTGCTCGATGACAGTGCTGCTTTTCTGGTCTGGACCACCACGCCGTGGACGCTTCCGGCCAATCTCGCACTGGCCGTCGGGGAAGACATCGATTACGTTTTTGTCGAGCACGCCGGTGAGAATCTGATTCTTGCCAAAACCCGTCTCGAGTCAGTTCTCGGCGAGACTCCGGCCAGAATCCTGCGCACTGTTAAAGGCCGCGAACTGGTTGGACACCGCTATCAACGACTCTTCGATTACCTGGAGGCGCCTGGTGATATCTGCCGCGTCTTAGCGGCTGATTTTGTCAGCACTGAAGACGGCACCGGAATTGTCCACGTCGCACCGGCTTATGGGGTCGACGATCTAGCGCTTGGCCAGGCTCACAATTTACCAGTGGTGCATGGAGTCGGCCTGGATGGCCGCTTCAAAGATGAAGTGACACCGGTCGCCGGCAAGTTTTTCAAAGATGCCGACCCGGTGATCATTGCCCTGTTAAACGAACGTGGACTGCTGTTCAAAGAGGAGCAGTACACCCACAACTATCCCTTTGGCTGGCGCACCGGCGACCCGCTCATCTACTACGCAAAAAACGCCTGGTATATACGCACGACCGATGTTCGCGACCGAATGGTTGATCTTAACCAGACCATCAATTGGGTACCCGAATCTATCCGCGATGGCCGCTTTGGTAACTGGCTGGAGCACAATGTTGACTGGGCTTTGTCACGGGAACGGTTCTGGGGCACGCCATTGCCCTTGTGGACCGACAACGAAGGGGATTTCCTGTGCATCGGCTCGCTGGCTGAACTGGAAGCACTGTGCGGTGAATCGCTTGCAGAAACCGACCTGCATCGGCCGGCTGTCGACGAGATCAGTTTTATTCATCCCGATAATGGCCGCACTTACCGACGCGTACCGGAAGTGATCGATTGCTGGTTTGATTCTGGCGCAATGTCTTATGCCCAGTGGCATTACCCCTTTGAAAACCAGGACGCTTTTGCTCAGCACTTTCCAGTTGATTACATCTGCGAGGCTATAGACCAGACTCGTGGCTGGTTTTACAGCCTGCATGCCATCGCCACACTGGTCTCTGACAGCGTCGCCTACCGTAACTGCGTCTGCCTGAATCATATCGTTGATCAGGACGGCAAAAAGATGTCTAAGTCGTTGGGTAATATCGTCAATCCCTACGACGTCTTTGACCATATTGGTGCCGATCCGCTACGCTGGTACTTTCTTGCCCGGCTCGCGCCCGAAAGCCAAAAACGGATCTCGGTCGAGATCATCCGCGAGGTCGCAAGCTCCTTCGTCAATACCCTGTGGAACACCTATGCGTTCTTCACCCTTTACGCTTCGCTGGATGAGGTGGACCTTCGGCAGGAGGTGCCACTGACCGAGCGCCCGGAGATCGACCGCTGGGCCCTGGCCCTGCTACACCATACCGTCGACGAGGCCACCAACGCTCTCGAGGCCTACGATGCGCACAAGGCCGGACAGGCGATCGAGGGACTCGTTGACCAGCTGAGTAACTGGTATATCCGACGCAACCGACGGCGATTCTGGAAAAGTGATGCCGGCAGCGACAAGCAATCAGCTTATCTAACCTTGTATCAATGCCTGGATACCTTGCATCGCCTGTTAGCGCCGTTCATGCCTTTTATCGCCGAGGAGATGTACCAGAACCTGGTGCGATCACGCGATCCGGACGCCCCTTTGAGTGTCCATATGACACAATGGCCGCAAGCGCAACCTGACTGGAGCGACACCGCACTGCTTGAAGCCACCCGGGTGGTTCAAAATATTGTTGCCCTGGGCCGATCTGCCCGCGAATCCAGTCAGATACGGGTGCGCCAACCGCTATCGCGACTGTTGCTGCGCGCCCCTTCAGATAAAGTGCGCCAGGCAGTCCTTGAACACGAAACTCAAATTCTTGAAGAATTAAACGTGAAAACGTTGTCCTTCATCGCCGCCGATGCCGACCTTGTGACTTACCGGATCAAGCCCAACCTGCCGCGCCTGGGCAAACGCTACGGCAAACTGATCCCAAAAATCCGTGATGCTCTGGCGCAGGCCAGTGGCTCGGCGATCGCGACAGCACAGGCAAAAGGAGAGGCTGTGACTTTATCGGTTGAAAGCGAGACGATAGTCTTGGAGCCTGAGGATCTGCTGGTAGAGACTGAGTCTGCTGCCGGTTATGCCTGCGCCGAGTCGGCCGGCACGCTGGTGGGGCTTGATACCGCCCTTACCGACCCCTTGCGGCGCGAAGGCTTGGCTCGGGAGATCGTGCGCACCATACAGGATGGACGCAAGCAGGCGGGGCTCGATGTATCTGACCGAATCCGCTTGCATATCAGCGGAACCGGACTGGTTGCCGATGCTATTACTGAGTACCGTGATTGGATTATGAGCGAGACTCTGACGCAGGTCTGGTCCGAGAATCCATTTACTGAGGGTTTTGCACTCGACCGGCAGGTCGATGAGAGTCACTGGCATATTGTCCTCGGCCGAGTGCAGCCCATATGATTTCGGATTTTCCATGAGGCCTAACGGAAATTTGGGCGCCTGCCCATGATGTTTTGCTACTGGATTTCGGGCACAAAGGGAAAATGGGGCTGCTCAAATCTTGCAACCTGCTAGAATCCCGCAGCCTTTTTTCTAGAACGTCAATTTCGCGATATTTCGGAGGACACTATGGCACGCAGTTTTCTTTTCACCTCGGAGTCTGTCTCTGAAGGCCATCCGGACAAAATGGCAGATCAGATTTCGGATGCGGTTCTTGATGCCATGCTGGCGCAGGACAAAAATTCGCGTGTCGCTTGCGAAACGCTCGTTAATACCGGGGTGGTGGTTATCGCTGGCGAAGTCACCAGCAACGCTGAAGTGGATCTGGCTCAGACCGTGCGCGATACCGTCAAGGATATCGGTTACACCTCCTCCGAGATGGGTTTTGACTATGCCAGTTGTGCGGTCATGGTCACCCTTGACAAACAATCGGCAGACATCGCCCAGGGCGTTAATGAGGGGCAAGGGCTGGATCGCGATCAGGGCGCCGGCGACCAGGGAATGATGTTTGGTTTCGCTTGTAATGAAACCGATGTACTGATGCCTTTCCCGATTACTTATTCCCACCGACTGGTCAAACGCCAGGCCGAAGTGCGCAAAAGCGGTCGCCTGCCGTGGCTGCGACCGGATGCCAAGAGCCAGGTAACCGTCCGATACGAAGACGGCAAACCAGTCGCGATTGACACGGTAGTGCTGTCAACCCAGCACAGTGAAGAAATCGATCATGCCACCTTGAGTGACGCTGTGGTTGAAGAAATCATTAAGCCGGTACTACCAGAAAACATGCTCAGCGCCAATACACGCTTTCTGGTCAATCCCACCGGACGCTTTGTGATCGGTGGACCCAATGGCGACTGCGGACTCACCGGGCGCAAGATCATCGTAGATACTTATGGCGGATCGGCCCATCATGGTGGTGGTGCGTTTTCTGGCAAAGACCCAAGCAAAGTAGACCGCTCGGCTGCTTATGCCATGCGATACGTTGCCAAGAACATTGTCGCGGCTGGGCTGGCAGAGCAGTGCGAAACACAAGTTGCCTACGCGATTGGCGTGGCCCAACCGGTTTCACTGATGATCAACACTAACGGCACCGCAGTGATTGCCGAAGAGAAAATCGAAGAACTGATCCTGGAGCACTTTGATCTGCGCCCCAAGGGCATCATCGAAGACCTCGATCTGTTACGGCCCATCTACCGGGCCAGTGCTGCGTATGGCCATTTCGGACGCTCCGAAGATGAATTCCCCTGGGAACGAACCGACAAGGCTGCTGTGCTGCGCGAGGCGGCAGGCCTTTGAAGCGCGTGACCTGTCACATTTGCGTGAATACCCTAACGACCTGAGGCCTGAACTCTCCAGACCTTCAAAGACTCATAGACACTGCCGAGGAGCGCTGCAACGGGCTATTGCCCGCCAGGCTCGGAGCCACGGTGTCGACCCTTGTCCAACGGCGCTCAGTGAACATGGAGATTAACCCATGAACGCTGTGGTGCAAGCCCAAGCTAATCAGGACTTTGTGGTGGCCGACCTGTCGCTGGCAGATTTTGGCCGAAAAGAAATTGCTATTGCTGAAACCGAGATGCCGGGTCTGATGGCTCTGCGCGACAAGTACGGCCCTAACCAGCCGCTGAAGGGGGCTCGGATTGCCGGCAGCCTGCACATGACTATCCAGACTGCTGTGCTTATCGAAACACTACGCGCGCTTGGCGCGGATGTGCGCTGGGCTTCATGCAATATATTTTCAACCCAGGATCATGCGGCGGCCGCAATCGCGGACGGTGGGACCCCGGTATTTGCTTTCAAAGGAGAAACACTGACGGAATACTGGGCTTACACCCATCGTATTTTCGAGTGGAGCGATGGCGGTACCCCCAACATGATTCTGGATGATGGCGGTGATGCCACACTGCTCATTCACTTAGGCGCCAAAGCTGAACAGGATCTGTCGGTTATTGATAGTCCCTCAAGCGAAGAAGAAGTCGCACTGTTCAGCGCTATCCGGGAACGTCTGAAAACGCAGCCGAACTGGTACTCAAACATACTGGGTAATATCCAGGGCGTTACCGAGGAAACCACCACGGGTGTCAAGCGCCTCTACCAAATGGAAAACGACGGTGAGTTACTTTTCCCGGCCATCAACGTCAATGACTCGGCGACCAAGTCGAAGTTTGATAACTTGTACGGCGTTCGCGAATCCCTGGTCGATAGCATTAAGCGAGCCACCGATGTCATGGTGGCCGGTAAACTGGCGGTGGTACTGGGTTACGGCGACGTCGGCAAGGGCTCGGCACAGTCACTACGCGGGCTGGGCGCCACGGTATGGATCACCGAAGTAGATCCGATCTGTGCGCTACAGGCTGCAATGGAAGGATACCGGGTTGTGACCATGGACCAGGCCGCCAGCCAGGCAGATATTTTCGTCACGGCGACCGGCAACTATCAGGTCATCACACATGATCACATGGCGCAGATGAAAAACCAGGCAATTGTCTGCAACATCGGCCACTTCGATAACGAAATCGACTGTGCCTCGCTTGAGCAGTATGAGTGGGAAAACATCAAGCCACAGGTTGACCACATCATCTTTCCCGACGGCAAACGGATCATTCTGCTCGCTCAGGGTCGGCTGGTGAACCTCGGATGCGCTACCGGACACCCGAGTTTCGTCATGTCCAATTCGTTCACCAACCAGACGCTGGCACAGATCGAACTGTTCCAGAAACAGGACCAGTATGAAAACAAAGTTTACATACTCCCTAAGCATCTTGACGAAATGGTCGCAAGATTACACCTGGACAAAGTCGGGGTAAAACTGACTACGTTGACCGACGAGCAGGCGGCTTATATCGGAGTCTCACCCGAAGGCCCGTATAAGGCCGATCACTACCGCTACTGACCACATACCGAGCGGTGAAACGAAAACGCCCCCGGGGTACGGGGGCGTTCTTTTTGGACCGTGGTCCGCGTTCGGTCACTAAGCTATGATATCGGGAACCAGCTTGTCTTCCAGGTGATTGATGCTGTCTTTTAAAAATAGTTTTCGTTTTTTCAGTCTTTGTACTTGCAGGTCGTCTATGAGAGGATCGTCAGCGATATTTTTCAACTCATGGTCTAGGGCTCGATGTTCTGATCTTAGATCTTCTAGTCTGCCGTTTAGGGGGCTGTGCTGTACTTCGGTCATATAGGTTGGTCTCCCTCACTGATTGGCTGTTGGTGAGTGTTTGTATGCGCAATCCTGGACGTGGGCGCAACTGACCGGGGTTATCGTAACCGGGGCGGGCTTGCGACCTGACCGCGCGTCCTTGATCCTACTCCTTTTATGAAGGCATTTCATCCCAATTTAGCCCTGCATCTCGGTGCGCACGCTGACCCTTGATCCATAGCAGATTCTGCCCGAAAATTAGACACTTATTTAACAGTTCTAACCTGATTGCCTCAAGCCAAGCGACCTACACAGGCGTCCAACCTCAACATGAATCCGCTGCCTACCTGGGAAAAACTGCTACTCGGCGTTCTCGCACTACTGGTAATCCTGTGGGTTTTCCCGGGCATCAAGGCCCTGATGGCCCAAGCCCAAGACGCACCGCGAGATTGGCAATCCCTGATATTCCCTCTGCTCGCGGTCATCGCTTTTGTTATCTTGCTGATCTTTCTCGTCTGATGCGTTGTGAGTCGCCTGGTGTGAGGCAGGGCTGGCAATCTTGTTAATGTTGCAGGCGTTCGCCGAATTCGCGCGGGCCAGGCCTGCAAGGAGATAATGTTCTAGTGGCTACAACCGAACACGCTTCGGAGCGCACCTACCTCAGTGATTACCGTCCTCCCGACTATTACATTCCGCGGGTGGATCTGGTTTTTGATCTTGACGAGAACAAAACCCGCGTTCGCGCAACATTGCAGATTACCCGCAACGGCGTCCACTCCCGACCATTAGTCCTAAATGGTGAACGACTGATTCTGGCCTCACTTACGCTCAATGGCCAACCACTTGGCCCAAAGCAGTGGCACGCTGATGAAACAACGCTGACCTTGAACGAGGTGCCTGAAAACTTCACCCTGATCATCGAGACCATTATCAACCCAGCGGCCAATTCCGAACTCAGTGGCCTGTATTCGTCCCGAGACACGCTGTGCACCCAATGTGAGCCTGAGGGCTTTCGACGTATCACCTATTTTCTGGATCGCCCTGACGTGCTGTCGGTTTATCGAGTCACTGTACGCGCCGCCAAGAAATCCTACCCGGTGCTGCTTGCCAACGGTAATGAAATCGAGACGCACGAAGACGGCGCCATGCACCAAGCTGTCTGGGACGATCCCCATCCCAAGCCGTGCTATCTCTTCGCCCTCGTCGCCGGCCAACTGCAATGCATCGAGGATTCCTTTAGGACCCGCTCGGGTCGGGAAGTGAAACTACGGGTCTATGCCCGCGAACGCGACCTGCCCCAGTGCGGCCACGCGATGGCCGCCTTGCGCGATGCCATGGACTGGGACGAAAAAGCTTATGGCCGTGAGTATGACCTCGACCAATACAACATCGTCGCCGTCGAAGACTTCAATATGGGGGCAATGGAAAACAAAGGGCTTAACGTTTTCAACACCAAATACGTACTGGCGCTGCCGGCGACAGCGACAGACCATGATTACCGCTCGGTGAGTGATGTCATCGGCCACGAATACTTCCACAACTGGTCGGGCAACCGGGTAACCCTGCGTGATTGGTTCCAGTTGAGTCTCAAGGAAGGATTTACGGTATTTCGTGAACAACAATTCAGCGCGGCCCAGGGGTCTGCCGGCGTAAAACGCATCGAGGATGCCAACCTGGTCCGTACGCAGCAGTTCCGCGAGGATGCCGGGCCGATGGCCCATCCGGTCCGCCCGGAATCCTTTGTCGAGATCAACAACTTCTATACGTTAACGGTCTATATCAAGGGTGCCGAAGTAGTACGCATGCTCAACCGGCTCGTGGGCGACCAATCTTTCCAACAAGGTTGCAGCCTGTACTTCGATCGCCACGATGGCCAGGCCGTCACGACTGAGGAATTTATCCAATCTATCGAAGCGGTATCAAAGCAAGACCTGACTCAATTCAGGCTATGGTATGAGCGCCCAGGAACGCCCCGGCTACTCAGCCGTGGCGCTTTTGATGCCGCGCAACACTGTTACCGCCTACAGATCAACCAGGCATCGCATGAGACCAGCGCAGCGAATGCCCCCTTGCAGATGCCTATCGTCACAGCGCTTTTCGATATCCACGGCAAACCGCTCAAAACCCTGTGTGGTGATGACGATGAAGCGCGTCACGAGCATACGCTTAACCTTACGGAAACTGAGCAGGTTTTTGTATTCCGCGAAGTCAACGACCCGCCGGTGCCTTCCATCCTGCGGGGATTCTCTGCGCCCGTGATGCTGGAAACCGACCACAGCGATGCAGACCTGGCCATTCTTATGGGTCACGATAATGATCCCTTTAACCGCTGGGATGCTGGCCAACGATTGGCCCGAAAACAGATCCTGAACTTGCTGAACCACTCTGATGAAACCACGTTGGACGAAAGTTTCATCGAAGCTTTTGGCCAGACCCTCAAAAACGAATTCGTGGATCGTGCGTTCCAGGCCTTTGCCCTGAGACTCCCTGAGGAAAATTATCTCAGCGAATTCACCGAAGTGATTAATCCTGACAAGATACATCATGCCCGCCGATCGGTAGCCACCGCACTGGCGAGGCGATACCGAGAACCTTTTCTGGCGCACTACCATGCCCTAAAAGGGCCCGAACCATGTCGCCTGGACGTCGTCAGCGCTGGAAAGCGTGCACTGCGCAATATCTGTCTTGCCTATCTCATGACCCTGGAAGAAGAAGACTTTGTGCGCTTGGCTCTTGAGCAATTAAAAACTGCCGACAATATGACTGATGCACTGGCGGCACTGGCACTGCTGGCGGACAGCCCACACCCAACCCGCGACGAAGCGCTGATGTACTTTTATGAACTGTGGCGTGAATACCCGTTGGTCATTGACAAGTGGCTGCGGGTACAGGCGGTATCGCGATTGCCGGACACCGTTGACAAAATAAAACGCCTGAGCCAGCACGAGTGCTACCAGGATGACAATCCCAACAAAGTCCACGCGCTGATTGGAGCGTTCTCCCACGCCAACCCGCTCCGATTCCATCAGAGTGACGGCAGTGGTTACCAACTGGTGGTCGAGCAATTATTGGCGACCGATTCGAAAAACCCACAGGTGGCAGCTCGTCTGGCGTCCGCATTCAACCTGTGGCGACGATTCGAACCGGCTCGACGCGATTTAATGCAAAAAGCCCTTGAGCGCATCCGCGCTCAAAAGGGCCTGTCACGCGACGTTGGCGAAATTGTTGACCGGGCACTGGCCGATTGAAAGATCCAAATTTACTGGCTATTGACCGCAGTCAGCGCCCAGTGAACCAGTGATGCCGACAGTGCCAACATCAGCACGCCGATTCCGCCATCGACAATCCGCCAGGTGCCGGGCCGGCTGAAGAGCGGTGCCAAACGCGCGGCACCAAAACCCAAGGCATAAAACCAGGCAGCCGATGCCAATACCGCGCCAAAGGCAAACAGAGCCCGGTCGCCACTTGCGTAACGTGCAGCGACGCTACCCAGGACCACCACCGTATCAAGATACACATGGGGGTTTAGAAAAGTCAGGGCCAGCGCACTCGCGATGACCTTGGCCAAACTACCCAGCCTGGCTTCTCCCGCCGTGACAACCAGCGCCTGAGGTTTTGCGACCCGCCTGAAAGATTGAGCCGCGACAAACAGCAGATAAACGGCACCAGCCCAAGCCGTGAACCGTAGGATTAGTACATCGGCCCGCAATATAGTGCCCAAACCTCCAGCGCCCAGAGTAATCAGCAGGGCATCGCCGGCAAGACACACGGTGCAAACTACAAATACATGTTGACGAGCGAGGCCCTGGCGCAACACAAACGCGTTTTGGGCGCCGATCGCGACTATCAACGCACTGCCCAGGGTCAGGCCTTCCAGGATCGCCATCAGATTCACAGGCATACTCCTTACAATAATTCCGGACCGCGATGATATGATTGTTTCCCCATTCCGTTGCCGTTTTGTGTACGCCGTGACTTCATCTCGAAAAAATCCTCTGCGCCAGTCCAACCGCGAAGATGTGGACAGTTTCCTACAACAGGTTCGTGCCCGCGCACCTCTGGCGCCCCAGAGTGACCGAGGCCGACTGATTTTCGCACTGGATGCCACCGCCAGCCGCGAACCTTTGTGGGATCGTGCCTGTCATATACAGGCGCAGATGTTCGAACAGACGGCAACGCTGGGGGGACTGGACATACAGCTTGCCTACTACCGCGGCTACGGTGAATTCAAAGCTGCCCCCTGGACATCTCGTGCCGACGAGTTGCTATCGGTGATGACCGCCATTCGCTGTGGGGCTGGGCAAACGCAAATCGCCCGGGTACTGCAACACACTATAAAGCAGGCGACCCATGGCCAAGTCAATGCGCTGGTATTCGTTGGCGATTGCGTAGAGGAGGACCCGGACAATCTGGCGCGCCTCGCTGGCCAACTGAGCATTGTCGGGGTGCCGGTATTTCTGTTTCAGGACGGCGGTGATCCAGCGGCTACAAAAACCTTTGCCCGTATCGCCCAATTGACTCGGGGTGCGCATTGTCGCTTTGATGCCGCCAGTGCGGGCCAGTTACGCGACCTCTTGTGCGCCGTGGCTGTTTATGCCGCGGGTGGTTCCAAAGCCCTTCGGGAACTTGGCCGCAGCCACGGTGGCGAAGCCTTGCGCCTGACCCGACAACTGCACGGCGGCGACTGATCTTGGCGCGGGTATTCCTGGCGCTGGTCGCGCTGGTTGGCCTGATGTGGCTGGCATCCTGGCTGGGCAAAGCCACCCCGGTCCAGCGCAGTCGCGCCCTGAAACTGATCGTACTGTACGGCGTGGCCGGTGCCTTACTGCTTTTGGTGGTCACTGGGCGAATTCCCTGGATGTTCGCAATCATCAGCGCAGCGGCCCCCTGGCTACAGCGGCTGCTGGTCGCGCGCCAGGCCTGGCGCCTGTTCAAAACCACCCGGGGCCCGAGCTCCGGTCAGGCGTCCCGGGTTGAAACCGAAGTGCTACGAATGATGCTTGACCATGATAGCGGTGAACTAAACGGGGAAGTCATCAGTGGCCCGTTTGCGGGCCGCGCACTGGGT
>JAPKAJ010000226.1 GCA_028825345.1 Arenicellales bacterium
TGGCGCGCTTCAACACTCAGGAAATCTCGAGTAAACGGTATTTTCACGGGTTGCCGTGTCCCGCGGCTGCGGTTCTTCTAGCCGCCAGTGTCTGGGTTGCAGATAGTTACCAACTTTCCGGAGGCCTGTACACAACTTCTGGGTTGGCGGCCATGTTTTTACTTTCCCTTGCCATGGTCAGCAGTTTGCCTTATCGCAGTTTCAAAGATCTGGACCTCAAACACCGGGTCCCGTTTATGGCGGTTTTGGTATTGGTACTGGTGTTCGTTCTAATCTCGTTTGATCCGCCGCGGGTTATTTTTTTGGCGTTTAGCTCCTACGCGGTTTCGGGAATCGTTACTTGGGCTCTAAAACATCGCAAGGGCGAAAAAGTTTTTGCACCGTCAGACGATGAATCGGAATCGTACGATTCGGAGTCAGGATCGACTCGTGACAAGATGTCTAATTAGCATGAGGCAATTGAATTAACGGCTGAGCAAGGTTTGGTGCTGATGAGGCTTTGCCCTAAAAGGGGGACGCGGTATACTGGCGCAATGCAACCACGGTTTTTTTCTCGAAACTTTGCACCAATCACAGGACGGCTGCGACGCGGCGCGCGCCTGCTGACCAGCCACGCTCTTCAGATTCTGCTGCGCCGTTTGGCGCACTAACTTCTCAACCATTTATCACTCCGCACTATCACAGCCGCCGCTGCTAAAGCGAACGGCTATGATTGCGGGTTATCCGGTGCTGTTTCAGCTGAAAACACAATACCAGCTTTGGAGAGTTGAGTATGAGTAGCCATCTAATTATTTTTGACACCACCTTGCGAGACGGGGAGCAAAGCCCGGGCGCTTCGATGACCGTGGACGAAAAGGTGCGTATCGCACGCGTTTTAGAGAAACTGGGGGTTGACGTGATTGAAGCCGGGTTCCCTGCCGCCAGCGTGGGCGATTTCGAGGCCGTTCAGAAGGTTGCGAGCCAGATAGGCGATAGTCGTATTTGTGCCTTGGCTCGAGCAAATCCAGGCGATGTCTCTCGCGCCGCTGAGGCGATCCGTGGGGCCCGCGCTTCGCGGATTCATACCTTCATCGCGACCTCTCCCATTCACATGCAGGCCAAGCTACGCATGTCCCCTGAAGATGTACTCGAAAAAGCCGTAGCAGCTGTTAAGCAGGCCCGAGCCAGCACTGATGATGTCGAGTTTTCAGCAGAAGATGCTGGTCGATCGGATGAGGATTTTCTTTGCCGAATATTTGAGGCCGTGATCGATGCTGGTGCGAGTACCGTAAACGTTCCCGACACAGTCGGCTACACCATGCCTGAGCAGTTCGGCGAGATGTTCGCAAGATTGATGAACCGGATTCCGAACGCCGATAAGGTAGTCTTTTCGGTGCACTGTCATAACGATCTGGGTGTCGCGGTTGCGAATTCCTTGGCCGCGATTAAGGCCGGGGCCCGGCAGGTTGAATGTACGATCAATGGGCTCGGCGAGCGCGCCGGGAACGCCTCCCTTGAGGAGATCGTAATGGCCGTGCGCACCCGTCAGGATTTTTTCCCCTGTGACAGCAGGCTCGATACCACCCACATTCTTGCTGCCAGTCGTCTGGTTTCCAGTATCACAGGTTTCCCGGTGCAACCAAACAAGGCGATCGTTGGTGCTAACGCATTCGCTCACGAGGCCGGGATACATCAAGATGGCGTGCTGAAACAGCGTGATACCTACGAGATCATGCGTGCCGAGGACGTCGGCTGGAGCGCCAATCAGATTGTGCTTGGAAAACATTCGGGTCGGAATGCATTCAGGGAACGTATGGTTGCTTTGGGCATCGAGTTCTCGAGCGACGCGGAATTGAATCAGGCGTTCGATCGCTTCAAAGAGTTGGCCGATAAAAAACATGAGATTTTTGATGATGATCTTCAAGCGTTAGCCGGCGACAGCGCCGCTTCACATCGCGACGAAATGCTACGGTTTGTTTCATTAAAAACCGTTTCCCAGACGGGCGATGCTCCGGTAGCTGAATTGACCCTTGAGAAGGCTGGTTCTGAAGAGACCGCCAAGACAACCGGCGATGGTCTGGTGGATGCGTCCTTTAGGGCGGTTGACGACATTGTGCCTGGAGATCGAGCACTTCTACTCTATTCGGTTAATGCCATTACAGCAGGGTCCGATTCACAAGGCGAGGTCAGTGTCCGGCTACAGGAAAACGGGCGTATCGTTAACGGGCAAGGTACCGATACAGATATCGTTGTTGCATCGGTGAAGGCGTATGTAAACGCCCTCAATAAGTTGCAGATGAGCCCCCAACGATTTAATCCGCAAAGTGGCGATACCGTTTAGGACATCAGGCCGATGAGGAGCCGGTCCCAGTATCTTCGTGAGATGGGATTGACACCATGGGCCCTGATTACTGACACGCGAGGTATCGCCAGTCAACATGTCGAACCAGTTTCGAGCGATGTAGAGTCTTTAGGAAAGGTATCACCTTCGGGTTGGGCCTCATTACAGCAGCAGGTAGGTAATTGTACGAGGTGCAACCTACATACCACCCGGAAAACAACGGTTTTCGGCGAAGGAGATCCTAAAGCGGACTGGCTGTTGGTCGGTGAGGCGCCGGGCGCTGAGGAGGATCGGCAGGGGCTACCCTTTGTAGGGCGCGCCGGTCAATTACTGAATCGAATGTTATTCAGTGTAGATCTCGCGCGCGATGAGGTTTTTGTTGCCAACGTTCTTAAGTGTCGACCGCCTGATAACCGGGATCCGTTTGGCGAAGAGGTGAGCACGTGTGAGTCATTCCTGCATCAACAGGTCACGTTTATTCAACCTAAAATTATTCTCGCAATGGGGCGCTTTGCCGCTCAGGCGCTACTTCGGACTGATCAGACCATAGGCCAACTTCGAGGGCGGGTCCACCGGTATCCTGCCTATGACATCCCATTGGTGGTTACGTATCACCCGGCATATCTTTTGCGTTCACCACAAGCCAAAGCGAAGGCCTGGGATGACCTGATCCTTGCCCTGGCTGAATTCGAAGGGGCGGCAGGTAGTGAGAATGTTTGACAATCCGGGAAGTCGCCCGGCCCGCCTGCGTACCTGCGGGGCCGGCGGGCGAGGTTCCCTGGAATTGCGCATTTCCCGTGTGCCTTGGACTGTGCACGTTAATGCTGCCACGTAAAAACTGGACGGGATCAGGTGAGGCCGGTGCCAAGGCCTTAGCCAGCCACACCGGGCTCAAGGCCTGGTTTGATGGACCTCTGGGAAAGACTGTTTCACGGTCTGTCGTTGAAAAAAGTTCTGAATTAATACCGCGCACCTATTATCCGACAGGACTGCAACTGGGGCCTGGTCCAGAAGATTTTCTTTCGAAGGTGGACCTTGGGCTCGCCATTTATTCTCCGAGCGTCCGCGCGTCGAATCCTCAGCACGTAGTCACCACCGCAAGCGAGGCACTTCCATTTAGTGCGCGCTCGATCGATTTACTTATCCTCCCTCACACGCTGGATTTTTCGAATGAACCGCATAGGGTCCTGCGCGAGGTGGGCTCGATTCTGGCGGCAGAGGGGATTCTCGTCGTTTGTGGTTTTAATCGATGGAGTCTGTGGGGTCTGAGGCGGGCTGTAACTCCTCGCCCGAGGCCTTCGCCCTGGAGCGGCGATTTCCTGTCTCCTGCAAGGGTCCAAGACTGGATGCGCCTGCTGGGTTTGGAAATACTAGGCGGTAAGATGATGTTCTATCAGCCTCCCGTTAGCGCGACGGGCCTACTTCGGAAAACCGACTTTCTCGAAAAGGCGGGCGATCGCTGGTGGCCGCTTTTCGGTGGGATCTACTTGCTCGTCGCCCGTAAAAAGCGACTGGGACTCACCGGTACCAAGATAAGAATGGCGAGGCATCGGCCGTTCGGCATCGATGCGATGGCACCTACAATTCCTCGCCAAACTAAGATAAG
>JAPKAJ010000227.1 GCA_028825345.1 Arenicellales bacterium
GGATCACTCAATTGCTGGGCCACTCGATTACGTTGTACAACCAGCTTGAAGCCCAGACCGGGCTCGCAACCGGCTGGAAGATGAACGGAGGACTGCGGCTAGCCTGCACTGAAGAGCGACTGACTGAGATACAGCGCCAAGCCACCACGGCGCGCAGCTTCGGCCTTGAGATGCACCTGCTAACCCCCGGTGAAGCCAAGGACCTGTGGCCAATAATGGATGTCAGTGACGTGATCGGCGCAGCCTTCCTGCCGACCGATGGCCAGGCCAGTCCCTCAGATATCACCCAGGCACTGGCTAAAGGCGCCCGTGATGCCGGAGCGGCCATAGTCGAAGGCGTGACCGTTACCGCTGTTCGCTCCGAGAACGGCCGGGTCAAAGGGGTAGACACCACTTCGGGGGTGATCGACTGCGAAGTGCTGGTCAACTGTACTGGCCAATGGGCGCGCGAGTTCGGCCGTCTGGCGGGCGTTAACATTCCACTCGTTTCGGTGCAGCACCAATACCTGATTACCGAACCCATTGAGGGGGTAAGTCCTGATCTGCCTACGTTAAGAGATCCTGATCGACTGACCTACTACAAGGAAGAAGTAGGCGGACTGGTTATGGGTGGGTACGAACCGAACCCAATCGGCTGGGCGCAACAGGGCTTTCCCGATCAATTCGCCTTCTCGCTGCTTAACTCCGACTGGAATCACTTTGAGGAGTTGATGGCGCTGGCCTTGCCACGGGTGCCAGCACTACAGCACGCAGGAATCAAGGAACTGCTGAACGGCCCCGAAAGTTTTACCCCCGATGGCAATTTTATTCTCGGCGAAGCACCGGAACTCGTTGGCTATTTTGTTGCGGCAGGTTTTAACGCCTTTGGCATCGCCGCTGGCGGCGGTGCCGGGCAGGCACTTGCGCAGTGGATTATCGGTGGTGAACCACCCTATGACTTGTGGCCAGTGGATATTCGACGCTTCGGTAAGCCGCACCACGATATAGGCTGGGTGCGCAATCGCACCTACGAAATGTATGGAAAACACTACACCATTGCCTGGCCGTTTGAGGAGCACGATTCCGGACGACCTTTCCGGCGGTCACCACTTTACGAATCACTGCGAGCGCAGGGAGCCTGCTTTGGCGAAAAACTGGGCTGGGAGAGACCTAACTGGTTTGCGCCCGAAGGTGTAGATCCTGAAGATGAATATTCTTTTAACCATCAGAACTGGCTGCGCTACTCGGCCCTTGAGCACGAGGCTGCCAGAGAACGGGTTGCCGTCTTTGATCAAACCTCTTTTGGCAAGTTCATGGTCACCGGTGCCGATGCCTGTGCGGCCCTTGAGTGGATCTGCGCCAACCGTATCGATCGCCCGGTCGGCTCTGTCATCTACACCCAATTGCTTAACAGCCGCGGCGGAATCGAAAGCGATCTGACCGTAGCGCGAATCGACAGTGACCGTTTTTATATAGTGACCGGAACCGGTTTCGTCACCCACGATTACCACTGGATCCGACGCAATATTCCAACTCATCTGGATGCCAGTATCACCGATGAGACCGATTCCTTGAGCGTGTTGTCACTGATGGGCCCCCGAGCCAGGGAAGTACTAAGCCGCGTCACAACTGACCCTGTCGACAACGAGGCTTTTCCCTTTGCCAGAGTGCGTCATCTACAGGTAGGTGATAGTCCTGTCACCGTATTGCGCCTGACTTATGTGGGCGAACTGGGATTTGAACTGCACATCCCGGTGGATAATGCCCTTAAGGTCTACCAAGCGCTGATGTCGGCTGGGGCCGACCTCGGAATACACAACGCCGGCTATCGCGCGATCGAGAGTCTGCGACTGGAGAAAGGATACCGAGCCTGGGGCGCTGATCTTTCGCCGGATCACACGCCGCTGGAGGCGGGACTTGGCTGGGCGGTTAAACTGAAAAGCGAAACTGATTTTCTGGGTAAAGCTGCGCTACAACAACAACGCCGTGATGGGCTTAAAAAAGTAATGGCCTGCTTCACCGTGCAAGACCCGCAGGTCAATCTGATCGGGCGCGAAACACTGTACCGCAATGGCGAACGGGTGGGCTGGCTGACCAGTGCCGGCTATGGTCATACGATAGGCTGCAGTATCGGCTACGGTTATGTGCGTAACGCAAGTGGCGTCGACCATGATTTTCTAAAAAATGGCGAATACACTTTAGAGGTAGCTGGAATCCAGGTGCCCTGTGAAATTCATCTGGAACCGCTGTACGACCCAACCATGGCTCGAATTCGTGCTTGAGTGATTTCAGCATCAAAAAATTCAGTCACTATTCAGCATGTCCGTTATAGCTATAACTCTGGACCCCCAGATGACTGCGGTGATAAAAAAGCGCCGTACTCTCACCCTCGGCCTGCAAGATCTGGGCGATCTTTCGATCGACGACATTCGCAAGAACTATAACCACGAGCGGGCATGGTGGAACGCCATAAAGCCCAAGATGGACAGCGTGGAAGAGTTGTCGGTGCCTGGCCCCCTCAGAGATATCGCGCTGCGGATCTATCGGCCTTTCAATCAGAATCCCTGCCCTACCCTGCTTTATCTGCACGGTGGGGGATGGGTCGTGGGAAACCTGGATACCCACGACCGCGTCATGCGCCTTTTAGCGACATTCTCCGGTGCAGTTGTGGTTGGCATCGATTACGCACTCTCGCCGGAGCACAAGTTCCCGGTCGCCATCAACGAAACGCTGGCGGTTATCCAATGGCTTGAAACCTCGGGCCGCAACCACGGTCTTGACCCCACCCGCCTGGCATTGGGCGGTGATTCTGCGGGTGCCAACATGGCTGTTGCCGTAACCCAGTTGCACCACCAACGAGACCACCAGGCGATACGGTTCCTGTTACTTTATTATGGGGCGTATGGCCTGACAGACTCGTGGTCATGGCAGCAATACGGCAATGCCGACTACGAGTTTACCCGCGAGGAAAAAGCATTCTACCTGGACAGTTATCTCACGAACCAGAGCGATCATGCAGATTCACGCTTTAATGTGTTGAGCGGAGATATCGCATGCCTGCCGCAGGCCTTTATCGCTGCCGCCGAGTGCGATCCGCTGCACGACGACTCTGTTGCTTTACATGAGGCTATGAGAAAGGCCAACAGGCCTGCACACCTTGAGGTCTACCCCGGTGTTCTGCACAGTTTTATCCACTACAGTCGCTTGCTGGATAAAGCAACCCAGGCCCTGCGCGACGGTGCACAGGCACTGACCAAAGCGCTGGGCTGAGACCCGCGCGTTACGGTGTATCAGCCCCGCCCCGATGGGCCAGCCTGAAACAGGCACAAACGCTTGCTTAAAGGTCCGCTGTCGCCGTTCCCAGAAAAACCTGATTTTCTGGTTGCCTGCCATTTGCCACCCGCTGCAGATTATCCGCTACGAACTTCCATCGTCGTTCCAGTTGCTCTGGTGACGCTGCACTCTCGTGGGCGCTGAGAATGACATTGTCAAGATCTTGGAATGGGTAATTGCAGGGCCACACATCTTTTTTGTCATTACCAATATAGTTGTACCAAACGTCGAGCACAGCACCGCCAATCGACCGATCCTTCAGCGCCTGGTAAAGAGCCTCTTCGTCTATGACCCGGCCACGGCCCACATTAATGATCACACCATCGGGCTTCATCCTGGCTAATTGGGGCGCCCCAATCATGCCTATGGTTTCTTTATTCATATCACAGGCCACCACAACGAAATCACTTTCAGCGAGTAATTGATCGAGCTGGTCGGTGCTTCCCAGCCAATCAAGCGGGGGTATGGTTTTGTGTTTCGATCGGCGGATCGCGATCACTCGCATACCAAAGGCCGCAGCGCGGTGGGCAACCTCTTTACCGATATGTCCGTAACCCACGATGCCCACGGTCCGATTGCGAATTTCTCCGTGATTCCGAGATGAGCC
>JAPKAJ010000228.1 GCA_028825345.1 Arenicellales bacterium
GCCAGGATCTGCTCATCCAACGGATCCGATGCCGAGAAATAACTGACAGATAAATCCGAACTGTTCGATGTTTTATTCATATCTGATTGCGGTTACGTGCTTTATCTGACCCATTAATCGTAGCGGCTGTTTTGGCATCGCTGACCAAGGCGCTATCATCTGCGCCAGCATCCACCACACGCCAGCGCTTAACGCCGACAGACCCTTGCGATTACAAACAACTCTACCTTGGGTGGCTCGATGATTGCTACCACGATACATATGGCTGGGCATTTGCTGGTGCCAGGGCTCGTAGCAGTGATTTTTTTTCGCCGCCGCTGGCGCTATGCCTGGCTGATCATGCTTGCCACCATGGCAGTGGATCTCGATCATCTGCTGGCTGATCCGATATTTGACCCACAGCGTTGCGGCATTGGTTTTCATCCACTGCACAGTTACCCGGCCATCATGGCCTACCTCGCGGGCCTGGCATTTAAACCCGTGCGCATCGTGGCGGCTGGGTTACTCATCCACATGGCCATAGACAGCACCGATTGCCTGCAGATGATACTTTAGCGGGTTTACTGCGCGCGCTAAATGGCCAGTCGGTTACTGGCGGTTGGCACGCGGGTAACCCATCGATACCGCAGGCTTAGCGCCACCCAAGCAATCAATTTATCCTATATGCCTGACCATAAGCATAAGAATATAATTATATAAAGACTAAGAAATTCTGACTGTCAGCGCGGCAAACCCAATGCTATTGTTTACCCGCTGGATAACTTAATCTCCTTTGGAATCCACACTCCGCCCTGCGCAGTCTCTCCTCCCCCAATTTTCAGTCTGCGCGGGGCTTTTTCTTTTCTTTTCTTTTATCTTGCCATGTTGATATCACTGTATCGTGCAGCATCAGGGGTACTTAAGATCGGCCTTTGCGAGCCTTAAAACCCGCGAGCCATGGGCGATTTCCAGCCGTTTTGGCCTTGGCGCTGCCCACGCGCACCATGAATGGATTGCAATGGCCGCACCAGCCGCCAGCGCCGCCGGGCTTCTTTTTCCCAGACAGCAAAATCGTCTGTGCCGAGCAAGTGCTGCAGATCATCGGGATGAACACCCTGCGCCAGGTGCTTTTCGGCGTGGCGGATAATCTCGCTCAGCGGTTTTTGCGCCATAGCGGTGAACTCCGTGTACTCAAAAGAGTGGCAATCTTGTACCAGGCAAAGGCTCACCAGGTGAATCTGTCGTGTCGGCACAATATGCTCGCCTGCATGCCCGCCTGCGCACCATTGGCCTGGTCGTGTCTGGGCGTGGATAATGGGCCAGCCCCGCGTTGCCTGGAGACTTCCCTGCTATGAATACCAATTTGCTGCTGGCTGCCTTGGCGGTACTGGTTTCACTCAACCTGGTATTGCTGCTGCGCTTATCCGGTCGCAAGACTTCGGGCGATGCGGAACAGGCGGTACGCGAAGAGTTGCGCGATGGCCGCGAGGAGGCTGCAAAGCGCAGCCACGAGTTGCGTGAGGAAGTCTCGGGGAGCCTTAGCAAAACCGCGCAGACGCTATCCAGCACCGTAGGCCAGTTGGGTAATGTGCAAAAACAGCAGCTCGAGGGCGTGACCACCCAGGTACAGGCTCTGATTGAGACTAACCAGCAGCGCCTTGATGGCCTGCGCGCCACCATCAGCGAGCAGCTGAACGAGATGCGCGAGGCCAACGAGAAAAAACTCGAGGAGATGCGTCGCACGGTCGATGAGAAACTGCAGGGCACCTTGGAGAAACGCCTGGGCGAATCCTTCAAGCTGGTCAGTGAGCGCCTGGATGCGGTGCACAAGGGCCTGGGCGAGATGCAGAATCTTGCCACCGGGGTTGGTGATCTTAAGAATGTGCTAACTAACGTGAAGGTTCGAGGCACCTGGGCCGAATACCAGCTCGAAGCCATTCTCGAACAAGTGCTTACCCCTGATCAGTTTGACCGCAACGTGGCCACCCGCAAGGATTCATCCGAGCGTGTCGAGTTTGCGATTCGCCTGCCCGGACGCAGTGATGATCCCAACGATTGCGTCTGGTTGCCTATCGACTCCAAGTTTCCCCAGGAAGATTACCTGCGTTTGAGCGAGGCCGCCAATAGCGCCGATGCCGAGGCAGTCGCGCTGTCCACTCGCGAACTGTTGCGCTCGATCACACAGTCGGCCAAGACCATCGCCGAGAAATACCTTAACCCGCCGCAGACTACGGATTTCGCGGTGCTGTACCTGCCTACCGAGGGCCTGTATGCCGAGGTGCTGCGCCAACCCGGGCTGGTGAGCCAACTGCAGCAGGATTACCGCGTGATGGTCAGCGGCCCAACCACGATCGCCGCGTTGCTGAACAGCCTGCGCCTGGGCTTTCGCTCGCTCGCCATCGAGCAGCAGGCAAGCGAGGTATGGCAGGTGCTCGGTGCGGTCAAAACCGAGTTTGGCCGGTTTGGCGATGTGCTGGCCAAGGTCAAAAAGCAGCTGGCCACGGCAAGTAACACTATCGAGAATACCGAGCGGCGTACCCGGGCGATGGCCCGTACCTTGCGTGAGGTTGAACAACTGCCTGGCGCTAAAAGCGACGAGTTGCTCGAGTTGTTGCCTGAAGATGAGCTCGAGCAAGACTGAGTGCCAGTTCGCCGTGCGCTTTAAGGGAAAATCGGCTCTGGTCTGTGGCGCCGGCGGTGGCATCGGGTTGGCCACAGCCAACCAGTTGCTGGCCACCGGCATCGACGTTGCCCTGGCAGATATCAAGGATCAGCCTGCGGATATCGCCAATGGCCCTGGCCAGGCGACTTATTACCAGGGGGATCTTAGCGACGAGGCTTTTGTCAGCCAGCTGGCAGCTGATGTGGCAGCGGCCCAAGGCGGCATTGATTACCTGGTGAATACCACCGGTGTGCTGTGGTTCGAGCGCGACCGTTCAGTGCTTGAAATGGACATGGACACCTGGGATCAGGTGTTTCAGATTAACCTCAAGTCTTTTGCTTTGAGCGTGCGCCATGTGGTGGCGCATATGCGCGCACGCGGTGGTGGGGCGATGGTGCATATCGCCTCTATCGATGCGCTGCGCGGCGATGGCAAACCCCAGGATGCCTATGGCGCGGCCAAGGCCGGGGTGATCCGTTTGTCCAAATCGCTGGCAATCCAGTTGGCACCCGATGCGATACGCTCGAACACCATTTTGCCCGGGCCGGTACGCTCGCCCATGCAGACTCGCTGGGCAGATGACCCCGAGGCGTTGGCGGCACTGTCGGCACAGATACCACTGGGGCGGGTCGGTTCTGCCGAGGATATTGCCGGCGCCTGCCTGTTTTTGCTCTCCGATGCTGCGGCCTTTATTACCGGTACCGAGCTGATCGTTGACGGCGGCTGTACCGCTCGCCCCTGAACCCAGCGTGGCTACCGAGATTACCGACGAGTTCCAGCAGGTGCTGGATCTGTTGAGTGTGGCAACCCCGCCGGTGGTTTTTGTCACCGGCTCGGCCGGTACCGGTAAATCCACGCTGATCGATGTGTTGCGATCCGAGCTTGATAAAAACCTGGTGGTGGTCGCCCCCACCGGGGTTGCGGCACTTAACGTGCAGGGCCAGACGATTCACTCGTTGTTCCAACTGCCCCCCGGGCCGCAGCCGCGGGCCAAGCGTATCGTTGGCGCCGCCAAAGACGTAGTCGAAAAAATGGACGTACTGGTGATCGACGAGGTGTCGATGGTGCGCGCCGATTTGCTCGATGCCATTGATGATTCGCTGCGCCTTAACACCGGCCGCGACGGCGTGCCTTTTGGCGGCAAGACACTGGTACTGGTTGGCGATATGCACCAGCTGCCACCGGTGATCGCCGGCTCTGAGGAAAAGCGATTGTTCGAGGAGAGCTACGAGTCGCCGTATTTTTTCAGCGCCCGCACCCTGCGCGAACT
>JAPKAJ010000229.1 GCA_028825345.1 Arenicellales bacterium
GCGCGATCTGCCAGGTCACAGCGATCTGATCGGCAGAGACGACCTTTGCTGAAAACGCAAATGCGCGCTCGGGTTCGAGCAACTCCTCGGATTCCTGAGCTGGTACATACGCTGTGAGTGCGACCAGCAAAAAGCCAAAGAGCATTTGGCCAAGCCTAGAGCGGCGCCCTTCGCAAAACCGAAGGCCTAAGCAGACGCCCTGGCCAGGTGTTTTCCAGGCGGCGTGCAGTTGGCGCGTGAACAGCGCTCTTTGGAGGCTAAAAAATGTGGAATTCATGTTGGCTTATAGCGCTTGGCTCGAGGCTCGGGCTTGGAATAGGAATGGCATCATACGCAGTAATTCTCGCACGCCCGGATGCATCAAATGGCTTGAGTCAGCATTTTCTAATGTTGGCCAGACTGACGTAGAATCTGTCTGCCGGGCCGCCGTCCAGAAATAAGTCGCCATTTCTGGCTATTTTAGTCGATAGCCTTAACCCTAAAATCCGTGTGATGCCGCTACTCATTCTCGCATTTTTATTGATTCCGCTGCTTGAAATCTATCTCCTGATAGAGATAGGAGGTCTGATTGGCGCCTACTGGACAGTAGCAGCAGTTGTGGGCACGGCACTGGCCGGCGCAGCCCTGGTGCGCCGCCAGGGGCTGGCCGCATTGAATCACTTTCGGGTCGCCATGGGTCAGGGCGAGTTACCCGCCCTGACCATCATGGAGGGCCTGATACTGCTGGTTGCAGGCGCACTATTGCTGACTCCGGGGTTCTTCACCGATGCCTTGGGTTTTGCCTGTCTGACGCCACCACTGCGTCGGCGTTTCATACAGGGCTGGCTGGCTACCCGGTTGGTGCCTGGAGCACAGAACCCCGGTGCTGGCGGCGCCCGTCAGGGCCCGGTTGAGGGGGAATTTCGGCGCCTGGACGACTGATTTGCTGCCAGACCCTTGACTCTGGCTGAATAATCCCTATTATTAGCACTCAGATGAGTTGAGTGCCAACATTCGTTGGACTCAAATTTCCCCTCCATTACTCAATACTTTAGGAGATTAACTAGATGAATATTCGACCACTGCACGATCGTATTGTGGTGCGACGCCTCGACGAGGAACGGACCAGCGCCGGCGGAATCGTCATCCCAGATAGCGCAACCGAGAAACCGATGACCGGCGAAGTGCTGGCAGTGGGCAATGGCAAGCGTCAGGACAACGGTGAGCGAATGACCCCGGATGTGAAGACCGGTGACACGGTACTGTTTGGCAAGTACTCGGGCACTGAAGTCAAGGTTGAAGGCGAAGAGGTGCTGGTGATGCGCGAAGACGACATCATGGGCGTCATCGAGGGCTGAGGTGTTTTGCACCTGAGTCGATCAAATACTCATTGATTTTTAAAGGAACAAAATAATGTCAGCTAAAGAAGTGAAATTCGGTGAAGCCGCCCGGGCCGCCAAGATGCGCGGCGTAAACATCCTGGCAGACGCTGTAAAAGTGACGTTGGGCCCCAAGGGTCGTAACGTAGTGCTCGATAAATCTTTTGGTGCACCGACCGTGACCAAAGATGGTGTTTCGGTTGCCAAGGAAATTGAACTGAAAGATAAGTTCGAGAATATGGGTGCACAGATGCTCAAGGAAGTGGCTTCCAAGACTTCCGACGTGGCCGGTGATGGCACCACGACCGCAACCGTACTGGCCCAGGCCATGCTACGTGAGGGTTGGAAGGCGGTAGCCGCCGGCATGAACCCGATGGACCTCAAGCGCGGCATCGACAAGGCAGTAATTGCCGCAGTCGAACAGCTTGTCGAGGTTTCCAAGCCTTGCGCCGGTTACGAGGAAATCGCCCAGGTAGGTACGGTTTCGGCTAATGCGGACGAGTCTGTCGGCGGCATTATTGCCGAAGCGATGGAAAAGGTCGGCAAAGAAGGCGTCATCACAGTGGAAGAAGGCAAGAGCCTTGACAACGAGCTGGAAGTGGTTGAGGGCATGCAGTTTGATCGCGGTTATCTCTCGCCCTACTTCATCAACGACCAGGATACTATGCAAGCTGATCTGGAAAATCCGTTGATCCTGATTCACGACAAGAAAATCTCTAACATCCGCGAGATGTTGCCGGTGCTGGAAGCGACCGCCAAGGCCAGTCGGCCTTTGCTGGTTATCGCCGAGGACATCGAAGGCGAAGCCCTGGCAACATTGGTGGTCAACAACATCCGCGGCATCGTCAAGGTCTGCGCTGTGAAGGCACCGGGCTTTGGTGATCGACGTAAAGCGATGCTGCAGGATCTTGCGGTCCTGACTGGTGGCCAGGTGATTTCTGAGGAAGTCGGCATGAGTCTTGAAGCGGCAACGCTTGAAGAATTGGGTTCGGCCAAGCGTGTTCAGATCAGCAAGGAAAACACCACCGTCATTGATGGCGCAGGTTCTGCCAGCGATATCGAAGCGCGCGTTAATCAGGTTCGTGTCCAGATCGAAGAAGCAACCTCAGATTACGACAAGGAGAAGATGCAAGAGCGTGTCGCCAAACTGGCCGGCGGTGTCGCCGTGATCAAGGTGGGCGCGTCAACTGAAATCGAGATGAAAGAGAAAAAGGCCCGCGTTGAAGATGCACTGCACGCGACCCGCGCAGCTGTGGAGGAAGGTGTTGTTCCTGGTGGCGGCGTGGCTCTGGTGCGATGTGTGGATGCGATTGGCAGCGTCAAGGGAGCCAATCCTGACCAGGACATGGGCGTGAAAATTGTCCAAAAGGCAATTGAAGAGCCGCTGCGTCAGATCGTGGCCAACGCTGGTGAGGAAGGATCTGTTGTGTTAAATCAGGTCTGCACCAAGGACGGTAACTATGGTTACAACGCCGGCACGGGTGAGTATGGCGACATGATTGCCATGGGTATCCTGGATCCGACCAAGGTAACCCGCGTTGCGCTGCAGCACGCTGCATCGATTGCCAGTCTGATGATCACCACCGAGGCGATGGTTGCGGAAATGCCGGAAGATAAGCCGGCGATGCCGATGCCGGGCGGTGACATGGGCGGCATGGGCGGCATGGGCGGCATGATGTAAGCCTGTCTGGCTCGCCTTCGAGCAGTATCAAAGCCCCGCCCATCGGCGGGGCTTTTTTTTGGCGATCAATTCATACAGTCTGGGCCAAAGGACATGAAGCGTATAAAATGAACGCTAATGAATGAATGATCTGCAAAGATCGCTTGCAACAGGAAGTGATATGAGAAAAAGCCAGCTTTTCCCGGTGACAGTTTCTGGTCGCGATCAGCGATTGAGATTGCTGCAAATTGTCGTGCTTGTTGTGGGATACCTCGCAGGAATACCGGCAAGCCTCGCGCTGGACCCGGTTGTTGGCGCAACCTTGTGGTCACCGCAGCCCGCCGTATCGGAGTTACGCCCAGGACTCGCAGTCACTTATGACTATGCGCGCCGGGTACACGTTGACGATATTGAAGTGCTGAGTAACCCGGTCATTGGTAAGCCGCTGGATAACATTGCCCACCGGACTGTTGACGGTAAGGTGCTGACTGCCAAGCGTGCGATGATGGTGGCCGCCCACATCCGCGGGCTGATCCGATTTGAAGCGCCCGGCACTTATACGTTCAGGATCGAGTCCAACGATGGCGTCAAAGCCCGGATTGGCGATCAGCAGATCTAGGTAGATCCTGAGATTCACTCCAACCGTTGGTCTCCGCCCATACCGTTGGTGATCGATGCGCCAGGCTGGTACGAGTTGTGGATTAATTACTACCAGAAAAAAGGCACCTCGGCGCTGCAACTGGTATGGACAATCCCGGGGTCAGAATCTGAAACCCACGTACCGCCAGAAGTGCTGGCGCATCTTGACAGCCAGGTAGGGCAATAGCGTTTGGTTTGCCCGAATTATCGGTGATTCAAGCCAGCGGGGTATCGAGACCCTCAAGCGC
>JAPKAJ010000230.1 GCA_028825345.1 Arenicellales bacterium
CCAAAAAGGAGTACTTGCGCAGCCAACAGGATCGCAATTGCCAGCCGAAAAACCACGAAAGTCCAACCCCGGCGCATTCCAAGAATCAGTAAAGGTGCCATCAACACCACCGAGGCGACGAGCACCGGAACGTACACCTGCCAATGAGCATCGCGTGCCAGACCCAAAATACTGATCAGCTCGAAAGGGACCGCCACGAACAATGCGGTCAATACCATATGCAAAATGAAAATACCAATATCCATGCGCAATAACTGGGGATCGAAAAAGGCCTCCTGCAAACGTTCACGACTCGGCTGCACACCTGGATCACGAACCATGCGCTGTGGTGTTGGGACCACCCAGATAACCACTGCTGCTGCTGCGATAGCAAGCACCATAGTCAGCCAGAACAGGCCGCTGACGCCTACCCACCGGTCCACTACCGGACCGGCCATCAGCGCGACTAGAAAAGAGGCGCCAATACTCATCCCAACCAGCGCCATAGCCTTGGTCCGCTGCTGCTCACGGGTGAGATCTGCCAGAAGGGCCAGTACCACGGCAGCAATCGCCCCACTGCCCTGCAACGCCCGACCGAGCACTACCCCGGTAATGGTATCAGCCATCGCGGCCACCACGCTGCCCAGAGCAAAGATCGCAAGTCCTATCACGATCAGTGGCTTTCGGCCGAAGCGGTCAGAGAGCATGCCGAACGGTATCTGGAACAAAGCCTGGGTCAGGCCGTAAGCGCCCAATGCCATGCCAACCATCAGCGGTGTTGCCCCATCCAAGGCGCTCGCATATAAAGCCATGACGGGCAGCACCAGGAATAACCCGAACATACGCAGGCCAAACACCGCGGCAAGAGCCGTTACCGCGCGGCGTTCCGATCTATTCATAGGGTCACGATTCAGGTCTGACTCCAAAAGTGGTCTATTTACAAAGGCAATTCGGCCAGTCCGCCCGCACAATCAAGCGAAACCCCAGCAGTGGACTGAAACCAACAGTACACCTGTCTAACGAAAAAAAAGAACAAAGACTTTGAATACAGGCGCTCAAGACACGTAATATTAACAGTTTGCTTTTTCGCGACCTACCTATGCGTACCATCAAAATCCGTGGCGCTCGAACGCACAACCTGCAAAGTGTCGACCTAGACCTGCCGCGCGACCGATTGATCGTCATTACCGGGCTGTCGGGCTCGGGTAAATCTTCACTCGCTTTCGATACGATTTATGCCGAAGGGCAACGCCGCTATGTCGAGTCACTATCGACCTATGCCCGTCAATTCCTGTCGCTGATGGAAAAACCCGATGTGGATCTGATCGAAGGGCTGTCACCGGCGATCAGTATTGAGCAAAAAGCGGCCTCCCATAACCCCCGCTCTACCGTGGGCACAGTTACTGAAATCTACGATTACCTCAGGCTGTTGTACGCTCGGGTTGGAGAGCCGCGTTGCCCAGACCACGGGGTAACACTCGCTGCCAGCACTGTAAGCGAAATGGTTGATCGAGTGTTGGGCTTGCCTGAGGGTACCCGCATTCTGCTGCTGGCACCTGTGGTGCAGGATCGTAAGGGGGAATACCAGCAATTGTTACGCGCCCTGCTTGCGCAGGGATTCATCCGCGCCCGTATCGATGGCGCTGTTTGTGAGTTGGATACACCTCCAGATCTCGATCGCAAACGCAAACACAGCATCGAGGTTGTAGTCGATCGGATCGTCGTTCAGTCCAGCGATGCCCAGCGGCTGGCTGAATCCTTCGAGACAGCACTCGCCGTGGCCGATGGTCTCGCCCTGATTGAAGTGCTGCCAGACGAGGGGCACGACCGAGGCGCCGACCTGCTGTTTTCGGCACGCTATGCCTGCCCGCACTGCGGCTACAACCTGACTGAACTGGAACCGCGCCTTTTCTCGTTCAATAACCCGGCTGGCGCCTGCCCGGATTGTGATGGCCTTGGCGCGCGTCAGTTTTTCGATCCAGATCGTGTCATTCATGACGACAGCCTGAGCCTCGCGGCAGGTGCAATCGCCGGTTGGGACCGACGCAATGCCTTCTACTTCCAGATGCTGAGTTGTCTGGCGGAACATTACGACTTTGATATCGACAAGCCATTAAATCAGCTGCCCAAGAAAACCCGCGAGGTCATTCTTTACGGCAGCGGCAAGGAAAAGATTCCGTTTGCTTACCTGCGCTCCCATGGCCGGCGCCCGCGCAAACGGAATCATACTTTCGAGGGGGTCATCCCCAATATGGAGCGTAGATACCGGGATTCGGAATCCAATACCATTCGCGAAGAGCTCGCACGCTATCGCAATACCCAGGCCTGCGACAGCTGCTCCGGCAGCAGGCTTCGCACACAGGCACGTAATGTTTTTATTGGGGAGCAACCGATACACCAGGTAACCGCCATGCCGATCGAAAGATCATTGGCCTTTTTTGAATCGCTCTCACTACCCGGACAGCAAGGAGAGATCGCGACGCGCATTGTGCGTGAGGTTGGCGAACGCCTTCGATTCCTGGTTAATGTTGGCCTGGAGTACCTCACCTTGGATCGAACGGCCGAAACCCTTTCCGGGGGCGAGGCACAACGCATCCGCCTCGCATCCCAGATCGGATCTGGTCTGGTTGGGGTGATGTATGTCCTGGATGAACCATCAATTGGGCTGCACCAGCGCGACAATCAGCGCTTGATCGAAACTTTGTTTCATCTACGCGATCTGGGTAATACGGTGATCATGGTTGAGCACGATGAGGAAGCCATTCGTAGCGCCGACCATATCGTTGATATTGGGCCAGGCGCTGGCGTTCACGGCGGCCACATTGTCGCTCAAGGTTCTGTCGATGAAATTCTCCGATGCCCCGAATCAGTCACCGGACAATATCTATCAGGCAGCAAGGCCATAGCAATTCCTGCCAAGCGCGTGCGCCCTGACGCAAAAAGGAACCTGCAGATTCGCGAGGCCAGCGGCAACAACCTGGACAAGCTCACTGTGTCTATCCCCGTCGGACTTTTTACCTGCGTCACTGGCGTATCGGGTTCAGGAAAATCGACACTGATTAATAATACGCTTTACCCTGCCATGGCCCGGCACTTACACGGAGGTCGCCACCAGGCAGCGGCCCACGCCAGCATTGAAGGGTTGGATCACTTTGACAAAGTGATTGATATTGACCAAAGCCCAATTGGTCGCACCCCCCGCTCGAATCCAGCGACCTACACGGGTCTTTTCACACCGATTCGGGAACTCTTTGCCGGAACACCTGAATCACGGGCACGAGGCTACAAGGTTGGGCGCTTTTCCTTCAATGTACGCGGTGGCCGCTGCGAAGCCTGTCAAGGTGATGGCCTGATCAAGGTTGAAATGCACTTTCTGCCTGATATCTACGTCCCTTGCGATACCTGTCAAGGCAAACGCTACAACCGCGAGACCCTGGACATCCGTTACAAGGACCGCAGCATCGACCAGGTGCTTGGGATGACAGTAGTCGAGGCTGTAGAGTTCTTTGCCGCGATTCCGGTCATCAAACGCAAACTGGACACCTTGCTCGATGTCGGCCTGGGATATATCGGCCTAGGGCAAAGCGCAACCACGCTGTCCGGAGGTGAGGCGCAACGGATAAAACTGGCCCGCGAATTATCCAAGCGTGATACCGGGCGCACCCTGTACATCCTTGATGAGCCCACTACCGGGCTGCATTTTCATGATATCCGCCAGTTACTGACAGTACTGCACCGCCTACGTGACCACGGGAACACCGTGGTAGTCATTGAACACAACCTTGATGTCATCAAGACCGCCGACTGGATTATTGATCTTGGTCCAGAGGGGGGCCAACGCGGCGGGCAACTGGTGGCAGCCGGTTCGCCCGAACAGGTTGCCCTGATCGAAAAATCCTATACCGGCCAGTTTCTCCAGGCATTA
>JAPKAJ010000231.1 GCA_028825345.1 Arenicellales bacterium
CGAGATCGCCATGGAAAAACAGCTTGGCTCCTCGTAGGCGGAACATCTATCGTCTTGCTCGGTTATGATTCGCCGCATGATCCGCACGCATCGCCTTAGACGCATCGTCGCTCTGTTCGCCCTTGGGGGTATGCTGACTGCTGGCACCGGTTGTGTACGAAACTACCGGGTAGAGGTCCAGCAAGGCAATGTCATCAGCGCCGAGCAGATCGAAAAGATCAACCCTGGAGTAAGCCGCGATGAAGTTCGCTTCATACTTGGGACACCCCTGATTGAAGATCCATTTCATGCACAGCGCTGGGATTACTTTTACAGTCTTGATCCGGGCAAGGGGCAGCCGCTGACCCAGCATCGCCTCAGCATATGGTTTGAATCGGACCGGGTAACACGAACGCACGTCGAGGGCGCTGGACTCCCCGGAGCAATCGAGCCCGATCTTGAAGAGACTGGTCCCGGTTTTTTCTCGCGGCTTTGGGACAAGGTAACGCCCGGCGAAAACTAGCTTTTGGCCTTGCGTCGCGCGCGCAGGCGTCGAGCCTCGGTGGGGCTAACCAGCAACGGCCGGTAAATCTCGACTCGATCGCCATCTGACAGCGGCGCATCTAGCGTGATTCGCTTAGAGAAAATTCCGACTGATACGCTTTCAAGATCGATCTGCGGAAACTCGCTCAGCACGCCAGAAGCAACAATGGCTTCACGTACTGTGGCCCCACGCTCAAGCTTAATGGCCTTAAGAAACTGACGCTCCAGCAGTGCATAGGCCACCTCGACCTCAAGCAAAAGCCCGTTCTCCATAAATCTGCTTGGCCCGTTCAGAAAAAGCGTCGATGAGTTGAGCGCAGATCCGGCTAAAAACCGGGCTTAGCATCTTAGCTGTCACGCCACCGGCCATTGAAAAACTGACAGTAAGTTCAATACGGCAAGCCAGTTCGTCAAGCGACTCAAACTGCCAGTCACCAGTTAACGACTCGAACGCGGGGCCCTCGGCCAACTGCATATGGATCGAGCGATCCGGTGATAATTCGTTGCGGGTGGTGAACGTTGTTTCCCAACCTTTAAAGGCGATACCGATGCTTGCCAACATCTCTTCACCTGCGCTTTGCAGGGCCGTTGAACTGTTACACCAAGGTAAAAACTCGTGGTAACAACCCACATCGTTTGCCAGCACATACATCTCGTGCGCGCTATAAGGAACGATAAGTGAACGGCTGACGGTAGGCAACAGCGGGCGGTCCGAAGTGAGGTCAACTCAATTATAAGGGCCGTGGGCAGCAAGAAGGAATCCAGTTTGGGTCCTGACATTGCCTTAAAATATAACCTTAACCGGGCGTCTAAAATTGAAATATCTGCACAATGGCCCAAAGCCAGCACTAGAGCGCCCGCGCTCCGCTATAGTTCGCCTGCGGGGCTTGCACCCCACTAGAACTAATCCGCCGTGCAACTGAACGCCTATGGCCAAGAGCAAAGCCAAACCTGAAAACAGCATCGCCCGCAACAAGAAGGCATGGCACGACTACTTTATAGAAGAGGAGTTCGAGGCTGGCCTTGCCCTGCAAGGCTGGGAGGTTAAAAGCCTGCGCGAAGGCGGTGCACAACTAAAAGAAGGCTATGTGATTATCCGTGAGGGCGAACTGTATCTTTTCGGCGCGCATTTCTCGCCGCTGGCTTCGGCTTCTACCCACATATCACCCGACCCCACGCGCAGTCGCAAACTGCTGCTGCACGCCAGTGAAATCGGTAAACTGATCGGCGGCGTGGAGCGCAAGGGCTACACTCTGGTGCCGCTGTCGCTGTACTGGAAAAGGGGCCGGGCCAAGCTCAAAATCGCACTCGCCAAAGGCAAGAAACAGCATGACAAGCGCGCCAGCATCCGCCAGCGCGAATGGGACCGCGAACAGCATCGGGTCCTCAAAATGAACCGCTGAATGGGGTCCGTTAACTCCTTGCTTTGCGAGGAGAAACCTCCATTTATGCTATAGTTTAGGAGTTGTCTTTATCGATGACGAAACGGGGGCGACCTGGTTTCGACGTGGATTACAAAGCCATCGGAGCATGTCGAGGTGCAGATCTCCTCGTAAATCCAACTGCAAACTATTAGTTGCCAACGACGACAACTACGCCCTGGCGGCTTAAGCCCTGCCAGTCTCTCCCCCGGCTCGCCCATGGGCTGGGATAAGAGGGATCAAATCACATGGGCTCGCGTGATGGGGTGCTCGTGACCCACCATGCTAAAACTAAGCGGGCTCGCCGGCCGTGACCCTGTCTGTCGGGACACGTACGGTCAAAACATTGACAGACTAAACATGTAGTCGCCGGTGTGTGGCGGATTTGCGGACGCGGGTTCGATTCCCGCCGCCTCCACCATTTTCTTGCAAAGCGTAGCTTGGCACAATATCGGATTCGTTATCTCAACCGATCCGCAAAAGTCTTTCATGCCGGCCGGATGCCAGGGAATTGACTAATAACAAGAATCAATCTCCGTTTTACAGCCAACTCGTACAACAACTACTTCCCGGGCTTACTGTCAGCTTTGTCGCAATAAGCCTGGGCGCGGCGTTTGGTGTTCTCAGTGGCCGTGGCGCCTTGGCAGGTATTCTGTCCGCTGGCGTGATCGCGCTGATCACTGCAGCATTCGGCGGTACCCGCATTCAGTGCTCTGGCCCAACAGCGCCAATGACTGCTGTCACTATCCTACTGGTGAGCGCTGTCGGCGGTGGGCTACTGGCAGACCATCCAGACGTTGACCCTGACCGATTTATCAATCTCGTTCTACTACTCACTGGTGCCATGCTGATCGTAGCCAGCCTGTTACGGCTTGGCCGTTTTATAAAACTGATCCCAAAAATCGTCATCAGCGGCTTCATGAATGGCATTGCCTTGCTGATCTGGGTTGGAGAGTTCCGCTCTATATTCGGTATCGGAGGCAAAACAGCCTATCTGGGCAATGTTTTTGTCAACTTAGCGATCGTTTTGCTCACCTTATCAGTGATCTTTACACTTCCATTGCTACTTAGAAAAGTCAGTGATCGATTGAACTCCTTCTTCCCGGCAACACTGATAGCCATTGTGGTCGTCAGTACCCTATCGAACCTGTTTGGACTCGATGTGCAGCACGTTAGCCTCGGAGGATCGATTGAGTCGCTTACAGACATCAAGGGCATGATTGTCGGCCAATTGCCGACCGAGTGGTCCCTTGCTCTACTGATCCTGGCAGCTCCGTTCGTTGTTCAGCTCGCAATGCTGGCTTATCTGGATACATTGCTGACTTCCCTTGTTGTGGATCGCAAGGTCGAGATAATGCACGGTCGCCAAGACCCCACCAAGCCTAATCAAGAACTTTGTGCACAAGGGATCGCCAACGCTGCTGTATCTGTGTTCGGTGGAATTCCAGGCGCCCAAGCGACAATACGATCGGTATTAATACTAAACGAAGGTGCCACCATGAGGCTCGCTGGCGTACTGGTTGGGATCTTCGTGCTGATTGAAATGCTGATGTTTCAAGACTTGATTAGCCTGATTCCCCAGGCTGTTTTCTCCGGCGTTCTACTTAAAGTGGGTTACGACGTTTTCGATTGGATGCCGGTACGCCAATACATCAGCCAGCTATTACAACCGTCGCCAGCTCAACTCCCACCAATCGGTCATTCGGGAATGGCGCTAATCGCTGGAACGGCCCTGCTCACGGTACTGGTTAACCTCAGTGTCGCAGTCATCGTATTTACGATAATCTTCTACCTGGCAAGAAAATTTGGTGGAATCAAAGATATCAAAACAGAAAGTGCGATGCATGATGAAGGCTGACAAATAAACCGTCAGTTACCTCTCATATAGAATTTTTTGTACCAAAGTGTCTCTCAAATAACACGAGAAGTCGTCGTCAACAGATCGCTGTGAA
>JAPKAJ010000232.1 GCA_028825345.1 Arenicellales bacterium
CACAGCATCACTGGTCGCCTACCAGTCCGGTCTGACCATATGCCAGCGACCGGGCCCGAAACCAAACCACCGATCTGCAACGCCATCATCACCATGCCCATCCAGATCGCGCCGGTCTTAAGTTCGTTAATCAGATAAAGCGGCAGGAATAGATACAAACCGTTCTGGGCAATATTCCGGCAGCCGGATGCAACCGCAAGACCGGTAATGGCGCGGTTGCGCAACAACGCCTTCAAGTCGCTAACAATGTCGACAAAAGATTTTGACTTTCCAGAATGGGGCTGTGTACGACCTTCTTTTGGCAACAAAGTGAACCCAATCAGAAGGCCGATAAGCAGCACAGGGACTGTTGCAACAATGGAGGTTTGTTGCCATGAGTAAGAGGCCAATAGGACGCCCGCAGCAATCGGCGCCAGTGTGTCGCCCAGGTTGGCACCCAATGCATGTATTGCAAGGGCGCGCCCCCGATGCCGTGGGTAATGTTCCGAAAGATAGGCAATCGCAGGCGGGTGCCATAAGTTGTTGGACATTCCCAGGAGAATAACCACCCCAAGAAATACCAGAAGGTGGCTGGTCCATCCAAAAGCAAGAAGTGCGAATCCCCCAATCAACAAAGACACAATCTGGAAAAGCATGCGTCGACCGGTAATGTCGACAAGCAGTCCGCTGCCGAAGTTGGCAACCCATGAACTGATGTGAAAAACAGACACCAATAACCCGGTGTCGGTATACGAGAGCCCCAGATCAGGCCCTATAAAGGGTATCAGCAGGTAGAAAAATGCTGCAATCCAGTGTATCGCACTGTGGCCAACGCCAACAATGAAGGCGGGCCCTTGTTCGGCCCAGCCAATTTGGTTTGTTGACGCGGCTTTGCTCACATCCCGGGGAGGTAGCATTCGCACAATCGACAATGGTGCACCATAATAGTATCCGGCGGCTGAGTTAAACGAAAAAAGAAACCGGGCCGCAGCCGCTGAGGAAACAACAATGGGGCGTAATGCTATCAGATGTGGGGCCGACGAGTGGGTTGGGTATGGAAATACCGACTGCCTAGGTATCACGACATGACTCAAGAAAGAGAATCACTACCCCTTGCCAGATTCACAGTGCTGGATTTGACCCGGGTTCGTTCTGGCCCAACCGCGGTTCGCCAGTTGGCAGATTGGGGGGCAAACGTGATCAAGATTGAATCACCGGAACATATGGATACTGAAAGCGGTATGGGCGGCGCTCGCCACGGGCCTGATTTTCAAAACATTCACCGCAACAAACGCAGCATGACCTTGAATCTGAAAGATCCTAAAGGGCATGAAATTTTTATGCGTTTGGTCGAATCGGCAGACGTGGTCGTAGAGAACTTCCGCCCTGAAGTGAAAAAACGTCTAGCAGTGGACTATGAAACACTTGATGCATGTAACCCCCGTATCATCCTTGCCAGCATTTCTGGTTTTGGGCAAAGCGGTCCATATGCCAACCGGCCAGGGTTTGATCAGGTTGCCCAGGGAATGGGCGGGCTGATGTCCATTACCGGTTTGCCGGGCCAAGGACCCGTACGGGTCGGTGTGCCTATCGCAGACCTCGCTGCAGGGATGTATGCAGCGATCGGTATTCTTATTGCGTTATTACAACGCGATGAAACCGGAAAAGGCCAGTGGGTGCACACTTCGTTGTTGCAGGCGCAGATTGCTATGCTTGATTTTCAAGCAGCGCGTTGGCTCATCGACAACGAGGTTCCCTCACAGGCTGGAAATAATCACCCCACGAGCACACCGACCGGCGTGTTCAAGACAGCCGACGGGTTTATTAATGTCGCCTGTTCCGGAGAGCTCATGTGGAAGCGTTTGTGCACGGTGATCAAGGCCGATGTCCTGATAGAGATGCCGGCCTATCGTAATGAAGCGTCGCGACTGCAGAACAGAGAGCAGTTGAACGATACGCTGAATTCCTACCTGGCAAACAGAAGCAGTAATGAATGGATCGAGGAGATGAATCATGCCGGGGTTCCTTGCGGCCCGATTTACACCATCGATGAAGTGTTTTCGGACCCTCAGGTTCAGGATTTGGATATGGCAGCCACCGTGTCCCATCCGCAACTCGGTCAATTGAACCTGGTAAGAAACCCGGTGAGCATGCCCGGAGTACCCAGTGTTGCGTATACCGCGACACCGGAGCGGGGACAGCATACTGAAGCCGTATTGATTGAATCTGGTCTTACCAGCGAGGAGATCGCGGCGCTACGAAAAGATGGTGTGATCTGATTCGTTAACGGCCTGTTAGTCAGCGGCCCTTAAAATGTGGTTTTCGTTTCTCACTAAAAGCCTGGCGACCTTCCCGGTAGTCATCACTGTCAAAACACCGAGCCGCCAGCGTCTCGATTTCGGCCAGATCACGCTGCTCTGGATCCTTCATAGCTTCCGCGACCGTTCGGTTCGCTGAATAAATCGTCAGTGGGGCATTAGCCGCGATCCTGGCAGCATATTCAGTGACATAACTTTCAAGCTCAGCGACGGGCACCACCCGGTTAACCAGGCCCATCTGTATTGCTTCTTTGGAATTAAACCGACTTCCCGTATATAGGAACTCTCGTGTGAAAGAAGGCCCAATCAGTTGCACCAGGGGATATATATCTTCCCATCGGTAAGCCAGCCCGAGTCTTGCAGCGGGAATAGCGAACACCGCGTTGTCAGCGGCGATACGAATATCACAGTGAATAGCGACACTTGCACCACCGCCAATACAATAACCTTGGATCATCGCGATCGAAGGTTTTGTGAGTTGATCCAGCGCTGTTACGGCTGCCTTAACTGTCAAGTTGTAATCGTCGGTCGTACTTTTTGACGATCGCTTTTTCTCAAACTGAGAAATATCAGCACCCGAAGAAAATGCTTGATCACCCTGACCTGTGAGAATCACTACGCGAACGTCGTCTTCGTCAGAAAACTGTTCCATGATGCGTGGGATCGCCTCCCACATCTCAAAGGAAATTGCGTTCTTTTTTTCGGGTTGATTAAGGGTGATCCAGCCGATGCCGTTGGACTTATTTACTATGATCTTGTCTGTTAACTCGGTCATGTCATTCTCTAAGAAAGTGTAATGAGGTGGGCGGGGTTTTTGAACAGAAAACGACCAGAAACATCAGATCTCTGAACAGTACCAAGGCCGTTAAACATATGACAGAAAATCTGATTATCACGGATTAATTGGCGCAAAGGCAACGGCTAGGATTAAACACAAGCCGTCAGCGTCTGTACCGACTTAATTTCCGCTTGCCACAAGAATGACTCCCGGGACAATTAAAAGCAATGCCAGCACAATTCGAAGTGTGAATGTTTCCCGGCGGAAAACGAACAGGCCTAAAAGCAAAGTGAAGACCGGAGATAAAGCAACGATTGGAATAATTTTGACCACTTCTCCCAAGTTCAACGCCGAATTTAAAGACCAGATGTAAATGCCGTTAACGATGACACCGCAAAAGAACCAGAGCAAACCGGGAGTCCAGCGTAGCCGGGCAGGCGCACGCTTTCTTTGGCCGAGCGCCGAGCCAAGTGCAATCACCAGCGACACAGAATAGGACACCAGGCCCGCAAATAGAGGGTCGGGGATAATATCGAGCCCCAGTTTTGTCAGCGCGTGGCCGAGCGCACGAAGGACTGCTGCACCGATGGGAAGTGCCAGAGCCCAAACGGGCCAAGTAGTTTTCGCCTCGCTTTTACGGGCCAGCAGCCCGATAGCGAGGACAATAGTGAGCGTACCCAGAGCCAGTGGAATCGTGAGGGTTTCACCGAGGATAACAATTGCGAAAAAGGCAGCGAACACCGGGGCGGTTGACGCGAGGACGCTGGTCAGCGTCGGGCCAAGGTGGCGAATACCAGCAATTGCGAGGTTGGATGTGAG
>JAPKAJ010000233.1 GCA_028825345.1 Arenicellales bacterium
TCATTTTTCTCAAGTTCCGGCGGAACATACCAGTGTAGTTTCGTCCCGTGGTAGGCACGCCACACAGCCTCGGCAACCTCGGATGGTGCAATGGTTCTGCTAGCATCTGTTCTGTCGGCGTTTCTTTTGGGTGTTTTTGCGAAAGTAGCCACAGCTTTGCCATCGACGTATCTACTGCTGCCCCACAGCGGTGTATCAATAATGCCGGGCATGACATCTGCGGCTCTGACGCCATATCGTGCCAGCTCAACACTCATCGCATGGGTAAAACCTTTGACTGCGTATTTTGTGGCGCCGTACACGGCCATTCCGGGTGCGCCAAAGATGGCTGCCGATGAAGATGTGGTAAAGCAAAGTGAATTTTCTGTCTGCTTTAAGAGGGGGATAGCCGCGTAGGTACCATTTAAGACGCCGATCAAATTGATATTGACGATGTCCATGATCTTGTCAAAAGGCATTTCATCAAAGTAGCCCCCGACGGTGATTCCCGCATTGTTGAACATAAGGTCTAAACGACCATCTGTTTGTTCTGCAAACAAAGCAAGCGCGGCATCAAAAGCCTCTTTGTCACGCACGTCTAGATATGCTGTGTAACATCGATCACCCAGCGCCTTGCCAAGATCCTGAAGGGCATCGTTATCCACATCGAAGCATCCGACAAACCAGCCCTTACTATGGAAAAGCTCTGCCGTCGCGCGTCCGATGCCGCTGGCAGCGCCGGTGATAAAAATCGATTTGTGTTCCATGGCGTCCTATTCGTCTCGCTGTATTGAGGATAGGGATTGTAAACCACATTTTTCAAAAGAACGGTGAAGTACTGCAATTAATGATTTCTTTGAAGATTAAAACGCTCGCGCTTTTGGGCAGCCAGGTTGAGTTCACCAGTGGTGACCGGGCATTTTTGCTAGATTCTTTATACGATGGTCTTCAACCCAAGCAAGTTTCTGTTGCCGGCACCCGTCCAAGGATCGAATTTCCACTGTCGTCTATTGATAGCGACGGCAGTAGGTCTAATAGGCGACTCGTAATAACCCCAATCATTCGCGCTCACTCTAACGGAAGGTTAGAATCGGCAGACATGGCCTGGTTGACGAGGGTACTTATGCAAGCAACGGATACATCCCAGCGTTATTTGCTGGACGCCTATCTTGGCGAGATTCGCGGCGAAGCGACCTTCCGGCTATTGGCGGAAGCCCTGCCAGAGCGTGCCGGTGACTTGCACATGCTGGCGGAGGTCGAAAGAGTTACAGCTGCCTATTTAAGCCATCATTTGTTGTCCCCGGTTTCAATGGAAGCAGAGGCCGAGTGCCGGGCGGCGGCAAAGAGGCGGGTCACTGCCATGTCTATCGACAGTTGGGCTGCTTTACTAGAAGGAGTGACACCGATTGTTCAAGCGGCGGTAGAGAAGTTCAAAGCCGCTGAAGCACACGCCCCCAGGGAATTACTCCCGGTTTATCAGACATTCACCGCGCACGAACTAGTGCTGGCAGACTACCTGCGGCTCGAACAAGATGGGCAGGGCGGTGCGCACTTGCTCGAGAACTATATCGAACGAGTTGCGCCGAAGGCCCCCTAGCTCAAAGGTGCAATACCAGCGGTGGTGTGTCGAATCGGAGGACATAGCGAAAGCAGTTTCAGCAAGTTTGTTGTAGTCAGCTGACCGATGGATCGTGAAATCCAAGGGCACGATACATCTCAAACCCTGCTATCTGTTTAATCTCTGGCGATAGCTCGGCAAGTCTTTCGACTGGTACGTTCATATATTGATTTTCTTCCTGCCGCACCCAGCCTGCTGAATAGGTCAGGATCACCCCGTAGCGCCAGTCCTGTGACGTGTTAGCCCCGGCACCATGAAGTAGCCCGCCCATCCAGTAGAGTACGGAACCGGCGGGCATCTCTGCCTCGACAATTTCGTCGTTGGTGGCTACCCGGTCTTCGGGCCACTTGTGACTTCCTGGCACAAGCAACGTTGCGCCATTATCAGACCGGAAATCTGTCATCGCCCACATGCTGGCAACGATCAGGTTGGGGCGTGGGAGGGGAAAGAAGGTGAACGAGTCTTCTTCCCGATGGAGTATCTGGGTACGCGAACCAGGACCAACTTCCAGAGCGGCAGTGACGTGCAACTGATAGCCGTGTTCGCTATTGGGTAACAAAGTGGTTTCACAGACTTTCCGAGAGATCGGGTGGGGGATGAGATAGTCAGTCACAGTCGCAGAACGTGTCACCAGCGCGGTAATCCGTTTCGTCCGACCTGGGTAAAACTGCGACGGATCATCATCTTCGATAACGCGCGCCCTGCTCATGTGTGGTGCAAGTTCATCGGTTACCGACTGCCGGAGTGTTGCATCCATCAGCCCGGTCACTACCACGCAGCCAAAATTTTCAAGCGCCGTTGTAATTTCTGTTGCAGGAGTATTTGCAGCGTATCGAGGAATTAACATTAGACTATTTACCTCAGCGATTCACTTTAGATAAAGCGAACTGGCAATGACGGAGGTTTGATACTACATACAAGGACTTGGATGAGCAAAATTGAGGGTATGCCCATTTTTGACTGATTTCAGAAGCGGGGTTCACGCCGCGATCTTTAACTTGTTCAACCTGGGTCGCCATTTGGGCTCTGCGGCGATTTATCGATATTTAAGGTTACGTTCCTTTGCGTCCTGGAAAAATGTGACAAGCTGGCCCGTTCCCGTTTACCCCGGCACTCTACCTCGGTACTCTACCCCGACCCCAATAATCTTATTTTTTGCACGAGGGGCAGATCAATCGACCAGCTCAGCCAACAATGACATGAGCGCAAACTGGCTATAGCTTGCAACCTCAGCCCCCGTCGAATTTGGGCAGGCGTTACGCGCCGTGCACGTATTAGGGAAATTGCTATCAGACAGAACGTAACCCTGGTTGGCGCTATGTTCATACTGTGTCTGCACCACCAGGACAAGGTCTTCTGCAGGCCAGACATAGATCTGTTGACCGTTTAACCCCAGCGCTGCAGAGATCAAAATGGGCGACTCTTTACCAAAGAACGCGCCATTCAAAACCCACCAATGTAAGCCATAAAAGTCAGTTTGTGCAGACAGGCTGGCATGCACATAGCTGCCAGGCACGATTTGGTTACCGTCCCATTCGCCATTCCGCGCGTAAAGCAGGCCAAATCGAGCCATGTCCAAAGGTGTCATATCCAGCCCCATGTAGGTGAGGGGGTTGGTGCCGGTCCGATCCAGCCACATGCCAATCAGGTTCGGGTCGATACCAATTGGCAATAGAATTTTTTCAGTCAGGTAAGCATGCGCATCCATGCCGGTCGACCGTAGGATGATCGGCTCTAAGAGCTGGGATGTCGGGTCTGAGTATTCAAATGTCGTGCCCTGCTCCCTTGTTTTTGGAAAATCGATCGCAAACGTTGATTGATCCATTTCATAGTAAAACCCGCTATCTGCGCCATAACCCGCACGCATTTCCAGGATATCTCGAATGGTGACAGACTCCTTGTCGCTACCTACCCATTCGGTTAAAAACTCGCTCGCCGGTTGATCCAGGTCCGTTAGCCAACCTTCCTCTAATGCAATCCCGATTAACGCGGCGTAAAAACTTTTGGCTACTGACCAGCTGGTCCCAAGCGTGCTGATATCAACACCCGGGGAGAAACGCTGCCCAATTACCCACCCGTTGCGCACCAATACCGCAGACTGAACCGCCTGATCCGTAAAAATGTGGCTTAGGATAGCGTCAACATCGCTGGTATCTAGATTCAATTCCGCAGGGTCTGCGGCTTGGAGTGTCCATGTTGGGTCAAGTTGACGCGCCGGAGGGTCGGGCACCTTCGTAGAACCGCCACCGCCACCGCCACCGCCACC
>JAPKAJ010000234.1 GCA_028825345.1 Arenicellales bacterium
GGTCCTCAGAAAAAAAAGTACTGCGGTGGACAACCTGGCCAGTCGCATCACAGGCAAAAGAGCCGCCGTCGAATACCAGTTCGTCTTGCCCACCAACCAGATTGACATAAACGATCGGTACCGCGACCTCGCGTGATCGCCCAACAACAACCTGTTCTTCACGTTCGCGGGCCTTATGTACATCGAAGGGTGAGGCGTTGAGATTGAATATCACTTCGGCCCCGGCTGCCACACAGTCCGCGACTGGTCGTTGATGCCAGACATCTTCACAAACTGTCAGCCCAACTGCGAACCCATCAATATCAATCACCAATGTGTCAGTACCAGGAGAAAAATAGCGCTTTTCGTCGAAGACTCCGTAGTTGGGCAGTTTTTGCTTGAAATACCGGGCACGCACCTGCCCCGACTCAACCACTGACGCCGCGTTATAGAGTTTTCCATCCTCGCGAAACGGATGTCCTACGACAACACAGATATCGCCGGCTCCGGCCAGCAGCCGGGCCAACCCGCGGTCGGCTCTATCCAGAAAATCCGAGCGAAACAACAAGTCTTCAGGCGGGTAGCCAGTCACTGCGAGCTCCGGAAATACCACCACTTTGCAGGCAAGCTCAGTGCGCGCCCTATTGCAGGCCGCGAGCATCTTATCTACATTGCGGTCTACATCACCAACGGTAAAATTCAATTGCGCGATTGCGACGGGGAGATGGTTCATTGGGAGATATTAAGAAACCAGTTAAGTCAGATGCTAAAAAGGAGGCTGGGGCCAATGATAAGGGGCTTGAGGCCCGCATCACAACACACGCAGCCATGGATCACATCCCGCGCTCCCAGTGGAACGCTCTGGTCCCGGAGGATGTCCCCAGCCTGCGTCACGAATTCCTTGAGGCGCTGGAGCGCAGCGGCAGTTGTACCACAGCCACTGGATGGACGCCGTGCCACATTACGGTACACATCGGTGACACCTTAGTCGGCGGTGCGCCCTGTTATCTTAAGCATCACTCTTACGGCGAGTTTATCTTTGACTGGGCCTGGGCCAATGCTTACCAGCGCGCGGGCCTTAAGTATTACCCGAAGTTACTTGTGGCCGTACCGTTCACACCGGTGAGCGGCAATCGACTGTTGCACCATCCAGAATTTGAAAGCGCATCGATCCACAGCATAATTGCCGGAGCACTGCCGCAGATAGCCACGCGACTGGGGGCATCGTCTGTGCACTGCCTTTTTTGCACCGATTCGGATCTTTCACCACTCACGGCCAACGGCTTCGTTCGTCGCGAGAGTCACCAGTTTCACTGGCGCAACGATGGCTATCACGATTTCGACGACTTTTTACAAAAGTTGTCCTCAAAAAAACGAAAAAATATCCTACGCGAACGCCGTCGTGTTCGTGAGCAGGAGATCACTTTGCATTGGCTGCAAGGTGACCAGTTGAATTCCAGCCACCTTGACTTCCTGACGGCCTGCTACACCAACACCATCGCTGAGCATGGATCGCACGCCTACCTCAGCCGCGAATTTTTCGCGCAACTCGCACGGGAACTTCCCGACTCAGTACAGCTACTGCGAGCAACACGCAACGGGCAAGACGTTGCTTGTGCGTTCTTCATCCGCGGCAAAACTGCCCTGTTTGGTCGCTACTGGGGGGCGCTCGAGCATGTGCCGGATCTGCATTTTGAGGCCTGCTATTACGCCCCGATCGAGTACTGCATTAAACATGGTCTCACCCGGTTTGAAGCCGGCGCCCAGGGTGAACACAAATTGAGCCGGGGACTCACGCCTGAAATCACCCTGTCAGCACACTGGCTGGCCCATCGGGGATTTCACGATGCGATTGGGAGATACACGACTGAGGAAAGTTCGCAACTCGCAGAATATACCCGTGTCCTTCACGCTCATACCCCATTTCGCAAGCACAATCCCTGAATTCGCGAGTGCTAGAATGACTTGCACAATGACCCACCTCCCCGAGAAATATTCCTTCCCTGCGCTGGAGACTGCCTCCACCGAGGGTTTGCTTGCCATCGGTGGCGATCTTGATCCTGAACGAATATTGAGCGCCTACCGGCAGGGAATCTTCCCCTGGTACAGCGCCGGACAGCCGATACTGTGGTGGTCACCAGATCCGAGAGCCATCCTATACCCACAGCAGGTCCGGATCTCTCGCAGTCTGCGAAGGAGCCTTCGCCAACGAGGCTTTGTCATTACGGCTGATCGCTATTTTGCTGGAGTCATTCGGCAGTGCACTCAGCCGCGCAACGGGCAATCCGGCACCTGGATTACACCCGACATGGAGCAGGCCTATACCACGCTTCACCAGATGGGATACGCGCACAGTATCGAGACATGGCAAGACTCCAAACTCGTTGGTGGCCTCTACGGAATAGCAATCGGCAAGGCCTTTTTTGGCGAGAGCATGTTCAGTCAAACCACTGACGCATCCAAGGCAGCTCTAATTGGATTGGCATCGTTACTTGCAACGCAGGGCTATCACTTTATCGACTGTCAGGTGGCATCGCCACATCTCGAGTCACTCGGTGCCGAGAGTCTGCCCCGACAACAGTTCAACCAACAATTAGCTCAAGCCGTAAATGTCCATATAAGTGCTGAAGCTTGGCAGTTAGAAAAACAGGGGGCGCAACTGGCATGACCCGCCAACAATCAGCGCCAAACCTGTATCAATCCACGCCACACACATGCCCTTATCTGCAAGGTGAGACTGCGGCAAACCTGCTGATCGATCCCCAGTTCAAGGTAACACCGGCGATGTACGACAAGCTGATACGCAATGGCTTCCGGCGTAATGGCGCCGTGTATTATCGCCCACACTGTCCAACCTGTCGCCAGTGCCAGTCGGTGCGTATTCAAGTCAATAAATTTGTTCCCGGAAAATCTTTCCGCCGTATCCAGACACGTAACAGTGACGTCGCGATGGAACTGTGCGCTCTGGGCTTCCGTGAAGAGCACTTTGCCCTGTACCGAGCCTACCAGTCCCAAAGACATCACGGCGACAGCATGGACGACCCTGACCCAGAGAAATATCAGCAGTTCCTGGCCCGCTCGCAGGTCGAAACGTTCATGATCGAGCTACGTATTGGCCGCCGTCTACTGGCAGTTTCTGTACTGGATCATGTCGCAGACGGTCTCTCGGCAGTCTATACCTTCTTTGATCCCGCTCAGGCTCGGCGTAGCCCAGGGACCCTGGCGATACTGCGTCAGATTGAATTGGCCCGCTCGGTCGAATACAACTGGCTGTACTTGGGCTACTGGATCCCCGACTGCGAGAAAATGACCTACAAGACCCGGTTCAGGCCGCTGGAAGCTTTTGACTCAACCGCTATAACGTGGGCTCATGTCTGCTGAACACTCAGTCGTGCCAGAGATTCCTTTTATCCAAGATCACCAGTTTCGCTATGGCGAGATTGAGACAGTTGCACCCGGCATTCGCAGGTTAACTGCGAGAAATGCAGGGCCATTCACCTATCACGGCACCGGCACCTATATTGTCGGCCAAGGCGAAGTGGCGGTTATTGATCCAGGTCCAGACGATCCAGATCATATCGACGCCCTTGTCAGCGGTCTCTCTTCGGAGACTATCAGTCATATCCTGGTGACGCATTGCCACCGGGATCACTCCCCGGGAGCCAGACTGCTGCAAGCCGCCTGCGATGCACCTACCTACGCCTTTGGCCCGCACGCTGGCGGCATTGAGCATGATGATAGCGCTATCGAAGAAGGGGTCGATACCCTGTTTACGCCTGATAACCATTTAAAGCATGGGGACTGTCTGACCGTGGGTGACTGTGAGATCGAGTGTATCCATACCCCTGGCCATACCAGCAACCACATGTGTTTTTCT
>JAPKAJ010000026.1 GCA_028825345.1 Arenicellales bacterium
GACAATGCCGGCGCGGTCAATGGCAAACGTCACATCCAGGCCCTGCACGCTGATATCGTGAATCAACTGATCATAGGCGCGTTGCAGGAAGGTGGAATAGATGGCGACCACTGGCTTTAGCCCCTCGCAGGCGATACCAGCGGCGAAAGTCAGTGCGTGCTGTTCCGCAATACCGACATCGAAGTAGCGTTTGGGGTAACTCTCGGCAAAGCGGGTTAGTCCAGAGCCCTCCTGCATCGCCGGAGTGATACCAACCAGCCGTTTATCGATGCTAGCCATGTCGCATAGCCAGTCGCCGAACACCTGGGTGTAGGTTCGCTTGCTGGATTTTTTTTCGACTTTACCTGTGTTCGAGTCGAAGGGTCCGATACCGTGGAATGCCACAGGCTCACCTTCGGCGGGTTTAAAGCCTTTGCCTTTTTGGGTCGCAATATGCAAAAAGCGCGGTCCTTCCATCGCTTTCATGTTTCTCAAAGTTGAGATCAGCGTGGGCATGTCGTGTCCGTTGATGGGACCGATATAGTTAAAGCCAAGTTCTTCAAACAGCGTGCTGGGCATGACCATACCTTTGAGGTGCTCCTCCCAGCGCCGCGCGAAGGCCTGCACTGGTGGTGCAGTGCCCAGAACAGTTTTGCTGCCCTCTCTAACGGTGGTGTAAGCCCGGCCTGAGAGAATACGTGCAAGATAGTTGGACATAGCACCGACGTTGCGCGAAATGGACATCTCGTTATCGTTAAGGATTACCAAAAGATTGGCATCCATGTCTCCAGCGTTATACAACGCTTCCATGGCTTGACCCGCAGTAAGCGCGCCGTCGCCGATGATAGCGGTCACCTGTCGTGGCGCATCGTCTAGTTGGGCAGCAACCGCCATGCCCAGCGCAGCACTGATTGAGGTGCTGGAATGGCCAGCGCCGAAGGTGTCGTATTCACTCTCGGTGCGTTTCAAAAATCCCGAGAGCCCACCTGCCTTCCGAATAGTGGACATTTGCTGGCGCCGACCGGTGAGGATCTTATGGGGGTAGGCCTGGTGGCCGATATCCCACACCAGCCGATCATTAGGGGTATCGAAGATGTAGTGCAGCGCAATCGTCAGTTCCACCGTTCCAAGGCCTGGCGCGAGATGCCCACCGGTGGTTGAGGTCACCTCGATCAGGAACCGACGCAACTCCTCTGCAAGCCCAACCAGCTCGTGCTCGCCCAGCTGACGCAAATCTGCAGGTGAGTCAATGGTGTCAAGAAGAGACGACATAAGGCGGGGTTGTCAATGCTAAATGAATAATGGGTTGGCCTGGTAGGGACCTGAGCCCTAATGGATTGATCATACCGTGTTGGCGGCAGTCAGTGGGATCGTTCAATAGTAAACCGGACCAAAGCAATCAGCAGCGTACTGTTAAAAGGGGCATGTTCAAGCGCCGCGATTGCCTCATCACCGAGTGCTTGGGCATAGTGTCGTGATGCTGATTCCCCCAGCGCGCTGAGGAAGGTGGGCTTCCCTTTTAGCCGGTCAGCGCCGGCGAGTTTGCCAAGCGTCGCGGTATCGGCCGTGCCATCGAGGATATCGTCTACTACCTGAAATGCGAGGCCAAGTGGTCGAGCGTAGCCAGCAAGCTGTTGCAGTACAACGGGATCACCGGTTGCGGTGAGCGCTCCCAGTTGCACGGCTGCCTCAATAAGGGCCCCTGTTTTTTTGCGGTGCATGGTGGCGAGGGTATCGACCGGGGCATCGCAGGCAACCAGGTCGAGGTCAATCGCCTGGCCACCCGCCAGACCTAGTGAACCGGCAGCGTGTGCCAGGATCTGCACCATCTGCAGTTGACGAGCCGGCGGCAGGCCTGTCGCGGAGTAGGTGCAAAGTGCCTCGAAAGCAAGGGTCTGTAACGCATCGCCAGCTAAAATGGCAGTCGCTTCATTAAAAGCCCGGTGGCAGGACGGTTTACCCCGACGCAAATCATCATCATCCATCGCTGGCAGATCGTCATGGATCAAAGAGAAAGCATGTATCAGTTCTAGCGCACACGCAGGTATGTCCAGAGCTCTTTCATCAGTCCCAAGAGCCCTGCCACTGGCATACACCAAAGCCGCTCGGTATCGCTTACCCGCGCCGATACTGGCATAGCGCATAGCCTGGTGAAGCTCACAAGGCTCGCAGTCCGATGCCGGTAATAGGATTTCCAGGCGCTGATCAACTTGCTCCCGCCACTGTGTCCAAAGGGGAGCAAGCGGTTGATTGTTCGTCACGCTTCGTCCGGCTCGAAGGGGGTGCTTTGCAGTTCCCCCTCTTTTTCAAGTAATTGCTGCACTCGGGCCTCAGCGGCTTGCAGGCTGTCGCGACAATCGCGGACCAAGCTCATTCCGTGCTCAAAGTCCTTCAGCGATGCCTCCAGAGATTGCTCTCCGCTTTCCATTCTCTCAACAATCGTTTCCAGTTCCTTGAGGGATTTTTCAAACTCCCCGACGCGGGAACGGGATTTTTTGGTCATGAAATCGTCTCTGTCGTGGGTGTGGTCAGCCATCCCGGGTGGGGCGGCACTCGATGTTCAGGGATTCTATCCCAGCGTCGGGATAATCAACAATCGTGCCCACTGGACATATCAGCCGGGAACAGATTTGGTACTGTCGAGAAAGGGAAATGGCTTTGCCGATCGTGCCTTCTATCAAGAACTCGTAGCAGTGGTTTAAGCGTGTCTCAGCGATTAACAACGGTTGTCCGTGGCGCAAATACTGAGCCAGAAGATCAAGAAAATCTGGGCTGACAGGCGGATGGCTTTAGTTCTTCGTGTATGATTCGCGTCGATTTGATTCCTTGGTACCCGCAAGCCTGTAATTGATGGTTGAAAGTTACGACGCCTCAGCAATCGAAGTCCTTACCGGGCTTCAGCCGGTCCGCAAACGTCCGGGTATGTACACCCAGACTGATCGACCTAATCACCTTGTCCAAGAGGTGGTGGATAACAGTGTCGATGAGGCTATCACCGGGTATGCGCATCGGATTGAAGTGATCCTGTATAAGGACGCTTCAGTCAGCGTCAGTGATGATGGACGTGGCATGCCCGTTGATCGTCACAAGGGCGAAAAAGTAAGCGGCGTCGAGGTCATTCTCACGCGATTGCATGCCGGTGGAAAATTTTCGGATAAATCCTACGCTTATTCCGGGGGTTTACATGGAGTAGGCGTCTCGGTGGTTAACGCGCTGTCCTCGAAACTCGAGGTCAGCGTCAAACGCGGTGGCCAGCAGCACCGAATGCAGTTTCGTGATGGCATGCCAACAGCGCCACTCAAAGCTGTCGCTAAGGTTGGGGCGCGTAATACCGGCACCACGGTACGGTTTTGGCCGGATCCCCAGTTTTTTGATTCTCCCACAGTTTCAATATCCCGGCTGAAACGGTTGCTCAAGGCGAAGGCGGTTCTGTGCCCTGGACTGAGGATCGATTTTCGCGATGAGCAGAATCAAAAAAACAACGAGACTTGGGAATACGAAGACGGTTTGTCTGACTATCTGCTGGGTGAAATTGGTACAGATGAACTGGTGCCTGATCCGCCGTTTGTTGGTCACATTGCCGCAAAAGAGCAGCAGGTACATTGGGCGGTTACCTGGCTCGAGGGCGGCGGTGAAGGCATTGCCGAAAGTTACGTCAACTTGATACCGACAACACAGGGCGGTAGTCACGTCAGTGGTTTTCGCAGTGGCTTGACTGATGCAGTGCGAGAGTTCTGCGATTACCGGGCACTGTTGCCGCGGGGTGTCAAGCTGGCGCCGGAGGACGTCTGGCAGTACTGTGCTTTTGTTCTTTCGTTACGGATGAAAGAGCCCCAGTTCACCGGGCAGGTCAAAGATCGCTTGTCGTCACGAGACGCCGGGGCCTTTACCAGCGGTGCAGCTAAAGATGCGTTCAGTCTGTGGCTCAATCAACACGCGGACCAAGGTGAACGTATCGCCCGCCTTGCTATTGACAGTGCGCAGTCGCGGCTTAAGTCTGCTCGTCAGGTCGAGCGCAAGAAAGTAGCCACAGGCCCGACCCTACCGGGCAAACTGGCCGATTGCACTAGCCAGGACACTGAATACACCGAACTCTTCCTGGTAGAAGGCGACTCTGCAGGCGGTTCAGCCAAGCAGGCGCGTGACAAGAACTTCCAGGCCATCCTGCCGCTGCGCGGTAAGATTCTGAACACCTGGGAGGTCGATCCGACAGAGGTTCTTGGGTCGCAATCAGTACACGATGTTGCTGTGGCTTTGGGGGTCGATCCTGGCGCATCGGACTGCTCAGGGTTGCGTTACGGGCGGGTTTGCATACTCGCCGATGCCGATTCTGACGGTGCCCATATCGCGACCTTGCTTTGCGCTCTTTTCGTGCGCCATTTTCGCCCTTTGGTGAGTGCTGGGCGGGTCTGCGTCTCTTTGCCACCGCTTTATCGGATCGATGTCGGCAAGCATGTTTTTTATGCAGTCGACGATGCGGAGAAGGAAGCTGTGCTGGAAAGTATCCGCAAGGAAAAGCTGCGCGGATCGGTCAACGTTCAGCGCTTCAAAGGTCTGGGCGAGATGAATCCTTCGCAACTTCGAGAGACCACCATGGATCCTGCATCACGGCGCCTGATTGAACTGACTCTGGACAGCGGCCACAGGACCGACAACATGCTGGATTTGCTGCTGGCGCGAAAGCGGGCTCCGGATCGTAAGGTTTGGTTGGCTAAGACTGGAGACCGGGCCGAGGTTGCCTGAGCAATATACCCGGCGCCTCAGCGAGCCGTGGTGTTCTTGCCTCAGAGGCTGTCTGCGGGCGGTTGATTCCAAAACGGAGCGCTTCGTGGGTCAGTCATGGTGCAGGTTTCCTGTTGGTAAGGTGAAAACCCCGCGCGTTGGTAGACAATAATGGCCTTGGGGTGATCCAGGTTGCAAGTATTCACTATTAACCGGGAGGGACCGCTTGCCCAGGCAGTCTCGACTGCCCATCCCAGCAGCCAGGGTCCAAAGCCTCTGCCCATTTGCTCGGGAAACAGGCCGAAGTAGGCGAGTTCAACCTCGTCACTGACACGGTAGTCCAGTTCCACATAGCCTGCCGGTGCTCCGGCTCGGTAAAGGACGTAGACGTGTACTTTGCTGTCATTGAGAATTGCGGCCAATGCGTCATCTGCCAGTGCTCGCCGTTCGTACCAGAGCCACGGCTCACCGACATGGTTGTAAAGGAACCGGTAGAAGGCGACCGTGGGCTCGCGCACACGCAATATGGCCAGATCATCCGCTAGCGACCGGCGTAACGAACTGGTTGGTGGACGGGTCATCTGCAGATAGGTGACGGTGACCTGCAGCGTCCCGTCGGGACGCGGCTGCGGAATCGTGGCAAACGGCGGCTGAGGTGAATTCAAGGGTGTACTCGTCCTCAGGCGCTGTCGATCGGATTGTCTTTAGTTGAATCGTCTTGCGGGTGTGCATTTCGGTCTATCAGTATCGCCAGCCCCCCGAGCAAAGACCAGGCGGCGACGTGCACCCGGTGTAGCACCGACAAAGCGACACCGCGCGTACGCATCACCTCCTCTGCGTTGGGAATCCCAGGCAGTGTGGCCGCACCAAACTTGCCGATCAATGCCCCGTAGGCGGCTTCACCGATGCCCCAGCCAGCCGGTGCAATCGGTATGCCCTGAATCACCGCGGCTACCGGTACGATAAAGAAATAGTCGGCAATCCCCAGCCCCACTCCGAGCGCCCGGTCCATACAGAACACACTGCCCACGAACAGCGAATAAATCACCGGACTTGCCAGGATCCAGCCGCCAATGCCGAGTAGATGATCCCGGTAATACAACACAGCCCCATCCAGTTCGGTGACAACGTTGCTGATCTTGCCCGGCAGCCGGGCGACCAGAGCATCGAAGCGCAGCAGTCGGCGCAGTGTCGGACTGATGAGTAAAAAGCAAAACCCGAAGGTACCAAGGCCAGTCAGCCACATGCTAGTGGCAAATACCGGAAAGCGGTCCATCGCAAGCAGGCTGGCCAGACTGCCGATAACAAGCAGTGACAGTACACCGATGATACGATCCACGACGATCGAGACCACTGCCCGCACCTTGTCGCCCGAACAGCGCCGGACGATGTACACTGCCTTGATGACATCGCCGCCGGTGGCCCCGGGCAGCACGTTGCTGAAAAAAAGGCCGATCCAGCCGAAGCGCTGTGCCTCGAGAAACCGCACGCCCAGACCATTGGCACGCAGCAGGTACCACCAGCGTGAGTTGATCACGGTGACAAATACAAAGAACAAACCGGCACCAGCCGCGAAAAGGCGAAGATTAAGATTTCTGAGATAAGTCAAGAAACCCGGAGCGATGACAACCGTCGTGCCATCATCCCCTCGCCCCCCCTTGAGTGTTTGGGGTGCGGCTGAATCGTACGCCTGGAAACGGACTGGGTCCGTATCCCAGGGTCCGAGAATTCGGCCAGCGACCGTCTCAATCGGGTCACCCTTTGCCGAGAGGCGGGTATAACTGTCCTGCCAGGCGATCGCGGAAAAGATCACGCCCAGAAGAATGGCAACGACCAGAAACTTCAGCAGCACAACCAGGGAACTTCTGTTCATGTTTCGCACGCGACTCGTATGTGAAATAGCATCTTCAAGGGTATTGGCGCGTTAACTGTGCCCAGTGGGTCACCTGAACTCAGATAAGCAGTTAGTAGATTCTAACGGCTGGTTGGTTGGGGTATGGGGGTTCACCTAAAATACCACTCTGGTATTGTTTGAAATTGTCGCGTGAACGTGTAACATAGCCGCAGATCGCGTGGTCGTGGCAGAAATCGTGATCGTGTACTGAACACACACCTAAACATCAAGAAGGAGGCGGAGAGATGCTTAAATCGCTCCATATCGATCCAGGAAAATGCACTGGTTGTTTGCAGTGCGAGATGGCCTGTTCGTTCGAAAACGAGGGCGTGTTTAATCCCTCCAAATCTCGAATAAAAGTCTTTACCTTCCATCAAGAAGGTCGGTTTACTCCGTATACCTGTACGCAGTGTGCCGAAGCCTGGTGTATGCAGGCCTGCCCGGTCGACGCCATCGTTGCCAACCCAGTGACCGGGTCCAAAGACGTGATCTCCGATCGTTGCGTCGGTTGCAAAGTCTGCACCGTCTCCTGCCCGTTCGGCACGGTCAACTACGACCAGGACAGCGGCAAGGTGATCAAGTGCGACCTCTGTGGTGGCGACCCGGCTTGCGCGAAGGCATGTCCGACCGAAGCAATTACATACATCAACGCCGACCAGACCGGTTTTGATCGCATGCGTGCCTGGGCGGCCAAGACAGATAATGCGTCGCAGGCAAGTGCGTAACCACATTCAGGAGAAAAGACATGGCATGGGCTAACAACGTACTGCGGGTCAACCTGACCGAGGGGACCTGCACGAGCGAGCCGCTCAACATGGGGTGGGCGGCCGAGTATATTGGCCAGCGTGGTCTGGCGACGCGTTACATGGTCGAAGAGGTTGACCCGACCTGTGACCCGCTGGGACCGGAGAATAAGATGATCTTTGCGACCGGCCCGCTGACGGGGACGATGGCTTCCACTGGTGGCCGCTACTCAGTCATCACCAAGAGCCCATTGACCGGGGCAATCGCCTGTTCCAATTCGGGTGGATTTATTGGCGCCGAACTTAAATCGGCCGGTTGGGACATGATCATCTTCGAAGGCAAATCGTCCAGCCCGGTTTACCTATATCTGGAGAACGACCAGGCGCAACTGCTTTCGGCCGATGAGATCTGGGGTAAATCGGTTTGGGAGACCGATGAGATACTGCACAAGATTCATCACGACCCCCAGCTCAGGATTGCAGCCTGCGGTCGATCGGCCGAAGCCGGGTGCCTCTACGCAGCGATAGTGAATGACCTACACCGAGCTGCCGGGCGCTCTGGGGTCGGTACGGTCATGGCGTCGAAGAACCTTAAGGCGATCGCGGTGATCGGCACCAAGGGTGTTGGGAACATCAAGGATCCGGCACGGTTCATGCAAACGGTCGCCGAGCAGAAACAAGTGCTGGCTGATCACGCTGTCACCGGCCAGGGATTGCCAACTCTCGGCACGCAGGTGCTGATGAACGTCATCAACGAATCCGGTGCTTTGCCGACGCGTAATATGCGGGAAGTGAAGTTCGAGGGCGCGAATAATATCTCCGGTGAACAGATGCTTGAACCACGTAAGGGTGATGGCAAGCCTAATCTGACGACCAACGCAGCCTGTTTTGGTTGCACCATTGCTTGTGGCCGAATCTCGACAGTAGATCAAGGCCATTTCACGGTAGAAAACAAGCCCCAGTACTGGGGCAATTCCGGGGGCCTGGAATACGAAGCTGCCTGGGCGCTGGGCGCTGATACCGGTGTTGATGATCTGGATGCCATGACCTATGCCAACTTCGTGTGCAATGAGGATGGCTTTGATCCGATCACGTTTGGCGGGACGGTTGCCGCAGCAATGGAACTTTACGATCTCGGGGTAATCACTCAGGAACATACCGGTGGTATGGCACTCAAGTTCGGTTCCGCCGAAGCTCTGGCCTGGTGTGCTGAACAGGTCGCGACAGGCGAGGGATTCGGCGCTGAACTTGGACTCGGCTCCAAGCGATTGTGCGAAAAGTACGGTCACCCGGAACTCTCGATGACGGTCAAGGGGCAGGAGTTTCCGGCCTATGACCCGAGGGCTATACAGGGCATGGGCCTGACCTACGCCACGTCGAACCGGGGCGCTTGTCATTTGCGCAGCTATACGGTTTCGTCCGAGATTCTTGGGATACCTGAGAAGACCGACCCACTCGCCACCGACGGTAAAGCGGGGCTGGTCAAGGCGTTCCAGGATGTAACAGCGGCGTGGGACTCGACGGGCCTTTGCCTGTTTACCAGCTTTGCCTGGTCTTTGGAGAATATTGCACCGCAACTGGATGCTGCTTGCGAGGGGGACTGGAGTGCCGACCGGCTGATGGAGACCGGTGAAAGAATCTGGAATCTCGAGCGCGATTTCAACATGAAGGCCGGTCTGACCGCAGCAGATGACACCCTGCCCAAGCGATTGCTTGAGGAAGGTGCCAACACCGGTCCGGCCGAGGGCAAAGTCTGCGGTCTCGGTGAGATGCTTCCCGAGTATTACGAGCTCCGCGGCTGGACAGCCGACGGGCAGCTCACTGACGAGACCCGTTCACGCCTGGGTGTGCCCAGCTGAGACTTTACACATTCAATTGGTAGACCGACAGGGCGGCCATCTGGCCGCCCTGCCAGCCTGCGGGAGGAGTCATCATGCGCCACGTGATTATCGGCGCCGGTCCAGCCGGTGTCGTTGCGGCCGAAACTCTGCGCGGACTGGATTCACAGTCGGCCATTACCTTGATTGGTGATGAACCGGAACCGCCTTACTCAAGGATGGCGATCCCCTATTGCCTGAACGATATGATCGGCGAAGCGGGGACGTATTTGCGTAAGACCGAGGGTCATTACGACGGCCTCAATATTGAGGTAGTCCAGGATCGGGTGACCGCACTGTCGACGCAGGACAAAACCCTGACTCTGGTTTCCGGTGGCAGTCAGACTTACGACCATTTACTGATTGCTAGCGGATCCACGCCAACCGCGCCGCCGATCGACGGGATTGATCTGCCAGGTGTTCATGCGTGCTGGACCCTGGACGATTACCGGCGAATCATTGAACGCGCCAAGCCTGGTTCGAGCATCGTTCTGATGGGTGCGGGATTCATCGGCTGCATTATCTTGGAAGCGCTGGCTGCCCGCGGGGTCAACCTGACTGTGGTGGAGTTGGAGAACCGTATGGTGCCCCGAATGATGAACGAGGCCTCTGGGGGACTGATCAAACGCTGGTGCGAGGACAAAGGCGTTCGGGTGCTGACGTCGACCCGAGTTGAGGGCATTGAATCCGATTCGCCAAATGACATGTTGAAGGTCAGTCTATCCGACGGTGAGACGCTGGATGCTGATCTTGTGATCTCCGCGACCGGTGTTGCACCGAATACGGCGTTTCTTGAAGGCAGCGGTATTGAAGTGGATCACGGCATACTGGTGAATGATCGTCTGCAAACTAATCTCGATGCTGTTTATGCGGCTGGTGACGTGGCGCAGGGGCGCAACTTTTCCACCGGCGAATACAGTGTCCAGGCGATTCAGCCTACTGCAGTTGAACATGCCCGGATAGCCGCAACAAACATGTCGGATGGCCACGAATTCAAGCATCAGGGCAGCTTAAATCTCAACGTTTTGTCAACCATGGGCCTCATTTCGGCATCGTTTGGTGCGTGGGAGGGTGTTGATGGTGGTGATTCAGCCGAGTTGTCTGATTCGGGCCGTTACCGATATCTGAACCTGCAATTTAAAGAGGATGTACTGATCGGCGCTCATTCATTGGGACTGACTGCACAGGTGGGGATTCTTCGGGGCATGATCCAAACCGGGCTGCATCTTGGGGTCTGGAAGGATCGGCTCATGCGCAACCCGCTTAACCTGACTGAAGCCTACGTGGCTGCCACTCAGGGAGTAGGTCTGGCAGCCAAGGCTACCAGGTAGTTACCGCTCACCGTGATGGCTTTGACGTGCAGGTAACGTTCAAGCTTTTTGCCGGGCTCGCGGAATTTCTGCCGCCTGGCGCGGTGCAGAGTGCGGTACAACTTGAATTACCGGAAGATTGGACTGTGAATTCTTTGGTCGAACGCTATCACCTGCCACCACAGTTGGTCCACTTGGTCTTGGTGAACGGCATTTATCAAGACAAGAGTGCGCGTGAATTGACCCGTTTGCGAGAGGGCGACACTGTCGCTATGTGGCCCCCTGTGGCCGGGGGTTAGGGTTCGCGGTGTGAAAGTCGACAGCTATGAATCGATCATAGTATCCAGAGATATGGGTTTCAGCCACAATGAGTTCTTCCGTGCTTTTGCACCGCTGGCCCGCGAGTGGTGTTGCGATGTGCACAACCTGGGCGTCGACGTGCGGTATGATGGAGGTAGAGTATCGATCCGTCTGGGTCCTGAAGGTGAACGAAGAATAGCGTCCATCAGACTGCCGAGAACTTGCGTGACATTCGAATTCATTAATCTTTCTGAGCAACAGCGCGAATGTTTCTTCAATCGATTCGATCTCGCCTTCCGACGTGGTGGCGGTTAACCGATTCAGGCTGATGAGCGATATTATTCCTTATCCAGTTAAAGATGCTCTGGGCCGTCCGATCCGAGATCTTCGGATTTCAGTGACAGATCGCTGCAATTTCCGTTGCATCTATTGCATGCCCCGTGAAGTCTTTGGCCCAGGTTATGCCTTCGTGCCACGCAATGAACTCCTGACCCTTGAAGAAATTGCCCGTATTGCACAGGTGTTCGCAATGGCGGGGATGCGAAAAGTCCGCATCACGGGAGGCGAGCCGATGATCCGGCGCAATCTTGAGCATCTGATTGAGATGTTGGATGCGATTGACGGCGTAGAAGACATCAGTATGACCACCAATGGCTCGATGTTGACTCTAGGCAGGGCGCAGGATCTTAAGCGTATGGGGCTCAAGCGTCTGACAGTTAGCCTGGATGCGCTTGATGATGAAACTTTCAAGCGCATCAACGACGTGGACTACCCGGTATCTCGCGTGCTTGACGGTATCGAGAATGCCCGCGCTGCCGGCTTCACGGGCATCAAGGTTAACGCGGTTGTGCGCCGGGGATTCAACGAGCACGCCGTGTTGCCGCTGGCCGAGCATTTTCGAGGTACGGACTGTATCGTTCGTTTCATTGAGTTCATGGATGTGGGTGAAACCAACGGCTGGAATATGAAAGATGTCATACCAGCGCGTGAACTGGTCCGGCAGATTGATGCCCGTTACGCGCTGGAACCTGTGTCGCCCAATTACCGCGGCGAGGTAGCTAAGCGCTGGCGTTACCGTGATAGTGAAGGTGAAATTGGATTTATCACTTCGGTGACAGAATCATTTTGTGGCGAGTGCTCACGGGCCCGGTTGTCAGCAGTCGGAAAGATCTACACATGCTTGTTTGGCACTGAGGGGCATGATATTAGAGAACTGTTGCGCGCCGAAGCCAGCGACGCTCAACTACTACGCCGCTTAAGCGAGATCTGGCAGCCACGGACCGATCGCTATTCAGAGTTACGCAGTCAGTTCCTGGCTGACTCAGTCGCACGGCCGAAGGTTGAAATGTCCCATATCGGCGGATAACGCCGGTGGTTCTCAGTACGTTGGGCGCTGGGTGCAGGCAGGGCAATCAGGATTTCGTGGCAGGCTGATCGTCTGCCATTCCATAGCAATCCCATCAAATACCATGACCCGGCCGCTGAGGCCTTTGCCGGTCTCAAGCAGCACGTTCAGTGTTTCCAGAGCCTGAAGTGTGCCGATAACTCCAACAATCGGTGCAATGACACCTTCCATTGCACAAGTGGCAGCTTCAATCCCGGTATCGGGGTAGAGGCAGCGGTAGCAGGGGCTCTTGGGATCGCGTGGATGAAATGTGGACACTTGGCCTTCCCAGCGGATAGCGGCGCCTGAGACCAAGGGTGTGCCTGTTGCCAGGCTGGCGTGGTTGAGTTCAAAACGTGAGGGAAAGTTGTCGGTACAATCAACGACTACATCGGCGCCGCGTACCCGCTCTAAAAGCTCTTCCCCATCCAACTCATAGTCCAGAGCCTCGACCATGCATTGCGGGTTGAGTCGCTCGATTGCATTTCGTGCCGACTCGGCCTTTAGTTCGCCAATCATCTCCTGTCTGTGGATGACTTGGCGCTGCAGATTAGATTCATCGACCCGGTCGAAATCAGTGATTGTTAACCGCCCAATACCCGCACTGGCAAGATACAAGGCGACTGGTGAGCCCAGCCCGCCCATACCGATGATCAGTGCCTGAGCGTCCAGTAGCCGCTGTTGCCCGTGGTTGCCGACCTGAGGTAATTTTATCTGCCGGCTGTAACGTTCCTGTTCTTGGGGATTCATGGTTGTCACCAGGGTCCAGCCCTGCATCGAGCCTGGGCGGCTCGAATACCGTATCGGCGGCTGTAGTGGCGCAATTATACTGCCACAGCGGCCTGTCTCAGCATCAAAAAGTGGTCTCGAATATCCGGTAAGCTGTTTGTGACATACCAAGATTCTGATACACAGCCTGGGCAGTGTGGTTATCTTTTTCCACGTACAACCTGATACCGCGTGTATCAGGAGTCTGTTGCGCGAGTTCATTCACATGCTGATACAGGGCGCGGAATACGCCTTGGCTGCGCCATTGTGGCAGGACATAAACACTTTGAATCCACCATAACCTACCATTGCGCCAGTCGCTCCATTCGTAGGTGATCAGTAGTGCGCCAACCACTTCTCCGGCCAGGCGGGCGACAAGATAGAAGCCGTGAGCAGTTTTTTCAAGAACCCCGTGGACCCCAGCCAGTACGGTCGGCAAATCTAGCTTAAGGTCCTCGGTCTCACGAGCCATGGCGATGTTAAACTGCGCCAAAATTCGAGCATCGTTTGTTATCGCTTTACTGACAATCAGTTCGGTAGGTAGCATCAGGGTAGTTTCCTTATTTCAATGATGATTGGCGCCGCCAGTTTTCCATGGGAGGTTTTTAGATGTCGCAAAATTCGGACAACGAAAGTATCAATAGCGTGGCCTTCATTGGTTTAGGGGTAATGGGCTACCCCATGGCGGGGCATCTGGCACGTTGCGGCTACGAGGTAACCGTATTTAACCGCACCAGCCAAAAAGCGCAAGACTGGGTGGCCCAGCATGGGGGAAAGACCGCTGCCACCCCGGCACAAGCGGCCGCTGGCGCCCAGTTGGTTTTCGCCTGCGTGGGAAATGATGATGATGTTCGTTCAATCAGCACTGGACCCGACGGTGCATTCTCGACTATGGAGGCTGGTAGTATTTTTGTTGATCACACCACAGCGTCTGCCCAATTGGCCCGGGAGTTGGCCGAAGCTGGCCGTACCCGGGGCTTTGATTTTCTGGATGCTCCGGTATCGGGTGGCCAGGCCGGGGCTGAGAATGGGGCGCTTACGGTAATGGTTGGTGGCGATTCAGAGATATTCGAACGTGCCCGACCGGTCATCGACAGCTATGCTCGTGCTGTGGGGTTGATGGGCCCTGTGGGTAGTGGGCAGTTGACCAAAATGGTGAATCAGATTTGTATCGCGGGCCTGGTGCAGGGTCTGTCGGAAGGCCTGGATTTTGCCCGACGCTGTGAACTGGATGTTGAGCAGGTTTTGGATGTGATCTCCAAAGGGGCGGCCCAGTCATGGCAGATGGAGAACCGAGGCGCGACCATGAACCGTAATGAATTCGATTTTGGTTTCGCGGTCGACTGGATGCGCAAGGATCTCGGTTTATGTCTTGGTGAGGCGCGCCGCGCAGGCGCGCGGCTGCCGGTTACCGCGCTGGTCGATCAATTTTATGCACAGTTGCAAGCGCGCGGGAGCGGGCGTTGGGATACCTCGAGCCTGATTTCTTTACTGAGTGACCGCTGATTCAACCGAAGAAATAACATGCCGCTGATTGAGCGTGCCAACAGCGTTTTGGTGGTTGTGGATGTACAGGATACTTTCCTTTGCAAATTGCCATTGCACGAGCGTGAGGCGCTAGTCGCGCGTATTGCCTGGATCATGCAAGTGGCAATAGCTCTTGAAATTCCCATAGTTGCAACCGCAGAGGACGTATCCGACACCGTCGAATTGCTGCCATTGCTCAAAAATCTTCTGCCGCCTGGCCAGTGTGTTTTCAACAAGATGGTTTTCAGTCTGTATGGGCAGCACGATATCCGTCAAGCGATAGAGGCCTTAGGCAAAACTGACGTAGTGCTTGTGGGCCAGGAGACTGACGTGTGCATTTCCCAATCGGCCATAGACCTACGGGATGCCGGTTACCAAGTTTGGGTTGCCGATGATGCGACTGCCTCGCCCTGGCCGCATCATGACGCCGGGCTGAGACGGATGGAGAATGGTGGCGTCGTTATCAGCAATATTAAGGGCATCTATTACG
>JAPKAJ010000235.1 GCA_028825345.1 Arenicellales bacterium
TAAGGCCGGTGCGCGGGTGGTGATCATCAATGCGGAGCCCACAGCGATGGATGACCTTGGCGATGCCGTGCTTATGGGCGACATTGAGTTATTACTGCCGCAGCTGATCGTTCCAAGCAAGAGCTGATGATAAAAATTCAGGTCAAGGTCTGTTGCATGGCGTCAGCGGTCGAAGCCCGCCTTGCGGTAGCGCTTGGTGCCGATGCGGTAGGCCTGGTGGGGCATATGCCCTCGGGCCCCGGGGTTATCGGCGTGGCAGTGGCGGCCCAGATCGCCAAAGAGGTGCCTCGCGGTACCGACACTTTTTTATTAACCAGCGCAACGCGTGCAAAGGAGATCGCTCAGGATCTTGCCGTGTGTCCGGCCAGCACGGTGCAGATCGTGCGTCATATTGATCCAGGGGAGTATCCGGAGTTGATCGAGGCGGCACCGCAGGTACGCCGGATTCAGGCGGTGCACATTGAGGACGAGGGCGCGTTAGATCTGCTCGGGCGCTACGAGCCGTTTGTAGATGCTTTTTTACTGGATTCGGGTAAGACTTTCGGGGCAGACCAACAGTTTGGCGGTACCGGGGCTACGCATAACTGGACTATCAGTCGGCGCTTTGTCGAGAAAACCGACATTCCTGTCTACCTCGCCGGCGGCTTAAACAGCGCCAACGTCTTCGAGGCAATTACCCAGGTCAGACCCTACGGTGTAGATCTTTGTACCGGGGTGCGTACCGATGATCAGTTGGACCCAGCCAAACTCGAAGCCTTTATGAGCGAGGTACGGCGTGCCGGGCAGGCACTCGCTGATTAATCAGTATGGAGAAAGATTCGTGAATTTGCATTTTACCCAGGCGGAATTTGCCGAGCGTATCGCCGTGGCAAGGCAGCGGATGAGTGAGCAAGCATTGGATGGCCTATTGCTGTTCAAGCAGGAGAGCATGTATTACCTCAGCGGTTATGACACCGATGGTTTCGTGCTGTTCCAGGCATTGTTCCTGGGGCTTGATGGGGGTTTGATCCTGGTGACGCGCTCCGCCGACCGGGTCCAGGCGGCTTACACATCAATAATTGATGATGTTCGTATCTGGATGGACTCGCAAGACGAGAACCCGGGTAACGATGTGCGCGACATGCTCCAGAGTCAGGGTATGCGCGGTAAGCGCGTCGGTGTCGAGTACGATGCCTATGGGCTTTCCGCCAGGCGCGGGCAGATGCTGGAAGCGGCGCTCAACGGTTTTTGCGAAACGGTAGATGCCTCGGTTCTTGTGCGCCAGCAACGTCTGGTAAAAAGCCCGGCGGAACTGGATTATCTTCGCCAATCTGGTGCGATCTGTCAGGCGGTTCAGGAAGAGGCAGTGGCGCTTTCGGTGCCGGGTGCTTTTGAGGGCGATATCCGCAGTGCCATGCACCGGGTGGTCTGGTCACGCGATGGCGATACGCCGGCGCATGTCTGGCCCATGGGCAGCGGCCCCTCGGCCTTGTTGGTGCGTTACAAATCTGGTGCGCGGCATATCGGCGAGAACGACCAGGTGTTTCACGAGTTTGCCGCGGCTTACCGGCATTACCACGCGGCACTTACCTTTGCCCTGGTTACTGGCAAAGCGAGCGAAGCACACCATGCCATGTTCGATGTCTGTCACGAGGCATTGCAGGCCTGCAAGGAGGCGTTGCGTTCAGGCAGGACCGTGGGCGATGTTTTTCAGAGCCATCGACGGGCTTTTATTGCCGGGGGTTTTGGTGACAGTTACCTTAACGTTTGTGGCTATACGATGGGCGCCATGTTTCCGCCCACCTGGATGGAAGATCCGCTGATCCGCCAAGGCGATCCGCAGGTGCTGGAACCGGGGATGACTTTTTTCATGCACATGCTGATGGTCGACAGAGCCAGTGGCCATATGATGGCATTAGGCGAGCAGGCAATTGTGACCGACGGCGCTTGCGAGCCGATCACACATGCGCTCGATGCGCTCGTGGTCAACTGACTGGAGCACGACTTTGATTGACTACAAAGGGGCAAGATGGATAGTTGCCTGTCTGTGGGCTGGTACTGTGGCGTGCGTATCCGCTGAACCAATAGATTTTGTGCTCTGCTGTGCATCGCTCGACCGGCCGGTGCGCAGCCATGGGTCGCGTTATGCCGGGCCCATGATCGATGCGCATGCGCATCTTGACCCCAGCTCGAGCAAGGCTTACCGCGATCAGATGCTGGCGGCGCTTGCGGATGGCGTCATGGATGGCCTGTTGCTGATGCCAACACCGAACCATGGCCGCTTCAAAAAAGGTGCACAGTCGGTCGGACAGATAGCGGAGCTCGCCGCCATCCCGGGTGGCGCCATTGGCAGCCTGTGTGGCGCCTATGCCTGGAACACCTGGATGGGGCAGCAGCTCTCGGTATCCGATTCCGGCCTGGAAAAGCGCAGAGGGGAACTTGAGGCCCGGATCGCCAGCGGTGCCTGCATCGGCATCGGCGAGATTGCCACCCGTCACTTTGAAAAGTGGGCTGGCCAGGCAGTACTGACAGTGGATTTTCGCTCGCGTGCCTTGCACGCCTTGTTTACGATTGCACAAGAGCACGGTGTGCCGATCGATTTGCATGTCGAGCCGATGGAAGCGCTCGGGCGCAGCCACGAGCAGACGTCGTTCGCAGAACTTGATCAGATCTTTGGCCGCTACCCCGGGATCATTGTGATCCTGGCGCACACCGCGATGACCAGTGCGGCCAATGTGCAACGTATGATTGCGCGCTATCCGAAGCTCTACTTCAGCATCAAGGCGGTCAACCGCCACAGCCATTGGCGCAACCTTGAGCCAGTAAGCCTGCGCCGGGACAAGATGGCCTACTTCTACGAGGACTGGGCGCAGTTGCTGGAGCGCCACCCACAACGTTTTTTTGTCGGCAGTGACTTCAAGTTTTCCCGCAAGATCAGAAATTCTCCCGGCGGGCGCAAGACTCTGAAGAAATACCGCAAGCTGATCAGTCGCTACCGCGACCTGCTCGGCAGCCTGGAACATCAGGCCGCACGGCAGATCGCCTGGGATACCCCGCGCCGGTTGTTCAATCTGGACTGAGCGTTTCAGCCCGGGGTATCTTTGATGGCAATGCCGGGTACCCAGCAGTAGCCATCGGGATCCAGCAGATAACACTCGCGCAGGCCATGTGGCCGATCCTCGCTGGTGCGCAGTACTACGTGAGCGCCGGCGATTGCCTTTGCCTCACAAGCATCCGGGTCGATACCGTACAGCCGCAGTTCGATGCCTGCACCGCGGGCCCCGGCCTCGGGCAGCAGTGACGGCAGCGGGTTTGAATGGTAGGTATGATCAGCATGCAGTTGGATGAAGTGCCCGGCTGATTCGAGTACCGCAAAGTCGGCGTCGGTCCGGTGCATTTGCATGCCCAAGATATTTTCCAGAAAGTCGACGCTGCGCGTGACATCGCGCACCAGCAGGTTGATGCCAAAGCCTTTCAGCGCGCGGCCGAATTCAGCTGCCGGGGCATCGCGTGCCGTTTGCTCATCCATGCTTGCGCTCACTGTTATCTTTTGCCATGACCATTACAGGCCGACGGGTGTTCTGAGTCAACTAGAATCACTCAGTAATAATGTCGCGGGATGTGTGATCAAGCGCGGCAAACTTGCTAACTGGGTAATCACCAAAGAGATGTGGTGGCTGAAGACTTGTGGCTACAAGCCGAAACAGATGGCTCGATAAACCTGCGGGTGCGGGCGATTCCTCGCTCACGCCAGGCCGGATTCGGGCCTGTCCGTGCTGGCCGCTTAGTGGTGCGGATTACCAGACCCCCGGTTAACGGCAAGGCC
>JAPKAJ010000236.1 GCA_028825345.1 Arenicellales bacterium
CATGCCCAGACCTCGGGTGTCGACCTGACCCGACAGCAACCACTGAACAACATTTCCCGAGTCACCGCCCAGGCAATCGCCGGAATCCTCGGTGGGCTGCAATCCCTGCACACCGATGCCTACGACGAAGTGCTGTGCGTGCCCACCGAAGATGCAGCACGCATTGCGATTAATACCCAGAACATCCTACGCGAGGAGGCACACCTGACTGACGTCATCGACCCCCTCGGGGGCTCCTACTACGTGGAGACCCTGACTGATCAGATGGAAGACAAGATCAGGGAGGTCATGGATACCGTGGAGTCGGCCGGGGGCATGTACAAGGCCGTCCAGGAAGGGATAGTCCAGACCCGGATCGGGGAATCCGCGCTGAGATTTCAACGTAGTCTGGATACTGGTGAGCAGACACTGGTCGGAGTTAACGCCTATGAATCGGAGGGTGTGGAGCCGCCGGTTGCGGTTCTGGCGCGGCCCGACAAAGAATCCGTCACCCAATATCTGGAGGGGTTGGATGCCTACAAGCAATCGCGCGATACGCCAGCAGTCGCACGGGCTCTGGACGAGTTGGCCACAGCCGCCAACTCCGAGCGGCAAAATGTCTATGCGGCTGTGGTGACAGCAGCCACGGCCGGGGCAACCCACGGTGAGATCGTTGCCCGCCTACGCCAAGAGTTCGGCACCGGCGACCCCCTGATCGTGCCCTGAGCGGTGTCTAGCGATCTTGTTGCCAGCCTGCGCCGTGGTGACCGCGCGGTGCTCGCGCGGGCCATCAGCGTTGCTGAAAATGGCGGCGCCAAAGCACAAGCGCTGCTCGAGCGCATCGGACCGGCAAACGTTTCGCACCCAGTAGTGGGTATTACTGGCACTTCAGGGGCGGGCAAATCCACGCTAATCGACCAACTGGTGGCAGAGTTGCGTGCCCGCGACCGGACCGTTGCTGTTGTCGCCATCGACCCGAGCAGTCCTTTCAGCGGCGGAGCGGTCTTAGGTGATCGATGTCGGATGAACCGACACCAGGCGGACCAAGGCGTCTACATCCGCTCTTTGTCGGCAAGAGGTGGCACTGGCGGGGTCTCGGCCGGCGTCGATCGTGTCATCCAGGTTCTGCAGGCCAGTCCGTTCGACCTAATCCTGGTGGAAACTGTCGGAGCGGGGCAGTCTGAGATTGACATCCGAGGGATCGCCGATACCTGCATCGTGGTGTGCACACCCAACAGCGGCGATGACATCCAGGCGATCAAGTCCGGCATACTGGAAATCGCCGATATCCTGGTCGCAAACAAGAGCGATCTGGCCGACTCGAAAAAAAATGTAGGACAGCTCATCATGGCGCAGAGTCTGCCTTCGAATGCACGGCCGATCCCCGTGCTTTCAACCATAGCAACCACGGGTGAGGGTGTTGACACGCTGGCGGACCGCCTGCTGGAACTATGCAGATCGGAACGAGCAACGGTGGCAAACGATTTGCGGGCATCCGCCCGGCGCAGGCTGGCTGGCGCTGTTGCACGCAAACTTGAACGCCATCTAATTGACGCCCACGATGATGACTTCGAACAGATAGCCGCATCCGTCCATCGGGGCGAGTGCGTTATTGATGAAGCCGCGGCCCGGTGGGTGCGCAAGGTGACAGATTCCGGCTAAACGGCAGCGCCGACCAGCAACCCAAGCTTCGTTCTATAAGTCAGCTAGATTCACCTTGTTGACGTATTTTCTGTGTCTCAAACCAAATCCTCTGCTCTCAAATGCGTATAGCGTATCCGCAGATCTGCCTAGTCTGTGTGCGGCAGGCAAGTTATATGCAGGCCAGTCCAGCAGGGTTAAAACGGGCTGATTCCATGGCACGCTGACGGCGTACCGTGGAGCAAATGCCGAGGGGGGACGCCAGTTTTGCCTCCATATGCTTGAAATATCGTACGATTACCAGTTTCAAAATCAGCAGCGCGGCGATCGAAATGCCCAACGCGAGATGCAGTATCGTGCGTGCCGGGAGTTCTACTTGATAACTCCATAAGCGGGGCACCATGACTATTGATGAGAGCCGTTCGTTGGACTCGATAGAAGACTCATACCAGCTGCTTTATGGCATCTATCATGCCGATGCCGGATTTCTCGGCGAAATGGACTGCCTCGGCGGCAAAGTGTTGGGACGGAAACGCTGCGCACTTTGTGGCCTCACCCATGGATTGCACCCAAAGGGGAGGCAAAACTGGCGACTGGCCTTTCTTAAGAACACCCCTGACCTTCTGTTGGTACAGGGCAATGAACAGCCCACGGTCTGAGTGCAGTGACATGAGGCAAAACCTCTTATGTTGTCTTGAAAGAACACGGGGTTATCGCGTCCTTTTGGGCTCGGCAGCCCTCGGCCAACTACCCGGCAACGTCAAACGTTTTCACGGCTTTAAAACATGCCTTGCCTGATTCCAAGTCGGACTGAATCCAACAAAGTAATTGAACCGTCCCTAGATGGGATACTGTCGGACTTGATTGGCTTTAATTCCCATTTGATTCCCCCGATGACAGCGAAATTCACCCAACCGTTGTGGCCACTCCTGGTTGCAACTCTTTTGGTGCTCGTATCACTTTATGGCGGGGGAATCCCGTCAAGCCATGCTAACTCCTCTGTGGTCGATGATTGCTCGGTGGCAGCTGGACAATTGATCCGGAACTGGCCCAACACCGACTTCAGCCGCTGTACCGTCGATCCGGGAGAGGTCGTGTCGGGTGGGCCGGGCAAGGATGGTATCTTCTCGATTGACGAGCCTCAGTTTGTTCCGGCTACCAAAGTCACTCTCGATGATCGAGAACCCGTAATTACCTTAGTGCTCGGCGATACCGCCAAAGCCTATCCGCTGCGGGTTTTGACCTGGCATGAGATCGTGAACGACACAATGGGAGACATTCCCGTGGCCGTCACCTATTGCCCGTTATGTAACGCCGCGATTGTCTTTGATCGGCGAGTAGGAAACAAAGTCCTCGACTTCGGTACCACCGGGAGTCTTCGCCACTCGGACCTGCTGATGTATGACCGCTTAAGTCAATCCTGTTGGCAACAGTACACAGGGCAAGCCATCTTCGGGGAATTCGCGGGGGCCGCCCTCAGCATGCTGCCCTCCCGGCTGGAATCTTTCCTCGACTTCAAAAACGACTACCCCCAAGGTGAGGTGCTGGTGCCTGGGAACCCCAATCTACGACCCTATGGTGCCAACCGCTATGTCGGCTATGACAGCTCGGGCTTTCCGTTCCTTTACCGCGGGGAGGTGCCCGAGGGTATCGGCCCCCTTGAGCGCGTGGTGGTGGTCGACGACCGCGCCTGGTCTCTGGCACTTCTGCAGCAGGACAAACAAATCCGGGATCGAAATTTAGTCCTCACCTGGCGACCCGGACAGGCCAGCGCCTTGGATACCCGAGAAATCAAGAATGGTCGAGAGGTGGGTAGCGTGACAGCGCAACACCTGGCTGCCAACGGAGCGCTTGAGGACGCGGTGTATCACGTCACCTTCGCCTTTGTCTTTCACGCGTTTAAACCCGATCAACCGATTATCGTTGAATGGTAGTCATCAAGCGTTCGTCGATTCACCAGTTAATAACCTTACAGGAGACCCCATGACCCAAATCCCGCTCATTCCAAGACAGGTAGTCCCAGACCTCACGGTGCCGTTGGTTGGTGGTGGCCACTGGACTCTGGCCAACCAGACTCCGGACCAGTTCACCCTGATTGTTGTCTACCGCGGACTGCACTGCCCAATCTGCTCCCATTACCTGGCAGACCTCAAGCGCAAGGTAGATAACTTTCAAAGTC
>JAPKAJ010000027.1 GCA_028825345.1 Arenicellales bacterium
GGGTATCAAAGGTGGTCGTCTCGCTTGCATCAACGCCGGTGGCCGAGGCATACAACAACGCATAGTCATCGGTACTCGACAGGTAGCACACGTAAAACCAGCTGCCCGTGGGGTACTCAAAGTTCAGTTTTAACTTAGCCCCGGATGCAACAGCTGCACCGTTTTCGACTACATACAACTCCTGGTCATCGTGCTGGCCGATAAAACCATAATGAAAAGTAAGCTGCTGCGCAGCCACCGGCATGGCCAGGACGGCAACAAGAACAGCGATAAAGCTGATTGCAAGTCTTTTCATAACCAAGTTACCTCCCGCCGGCCGGCGAACCCACTTAAGTGATCCGGGGCAGCGTATAACGACAATGTATCATCAATTTTCATGGCTTAGGATCACAAGCCTGACAGAGGTGTTTTTAAGGTGCAGTGACGGCGGTCACACGATTCTGCTGCTGTAACAGCACCACTTACCGTGTGTCTGAGCCGTCAGTTTTACTCGTAGTGTCTTGGTCTTTAGAGACTTGAATGGTTTTCGTGGCAACAGCATCACCGGACCACTGCGTGCCGTCCAGAAATGGCGAGGGGAAGTCTTCACTGCTATTTGTTAGAGGGAGGAGCGGAGGATCAGGGCTTTTGCGCCTTCAGCCACTGGCCCAGTTCGCCGCGCTCGGCCGGTGTCATGCCACTGGCGTTGCCGAGCGGCATCGCCTGGCTGTTAACGGCTTGGGCCAGCACCTGTTCGCGGTAATGGCTGAGGGTATCAAGATTGTCCAGTACGACGCCGGCTGGGGGCGCGCTGAAGGCCGGATTGACGGGCTGAGCTGCATGGCAGCCAGCGCAGTGGGCGGTAACGATCTGCAGGGCGCGCGCGTCACTCACAGCGGCGCTCGATAGGGTCGGCGCGCGTGAGGCGATAAAAAATATCAACCCCAGTGCCAGCAGTACCGCCAGCGGCCACTGCCAGGCGAGCGCCAGGCCACGCCCGCCGCCATGGTGGGTATTGAAGAAGTGGCGGATCACCCCGCCCGCCAGCACGATAAAGGCGATCACCAACCACCCCCACATCGAGCCGCCAGAGAAGAGCATCGGGTAATGGGCGCTCATCATCAGCAGCAGCACCGGCAGGGTGAGGTAGTTGTTGTGCAGCGAGCGCTGTTTGGCCTGGGCGCCGAGTGCTGGATCCGGGGTGTTGCCCGCGACGAGATCAGCCACGACCTTTTTCTGGTTTGGGATGATCACCACGAACACGTTGGCCGACATGATCGTGCCGATGAGGGCGCCCACATGTAAGAAGGCCGCGCGGTCGCTGAAGATCTGGGTCAGCAGGTAGGCGCTGACAATGATCAGCGCGAATACCGATAAGGCAAGTGCCGCCGTTGAGCGTCCTATGGGGCAGCGGCACAGTGCCTCGTAGATAAGCCAACTGCCAATAAGAAAGGCCAGGCTGGCGCCAATCGCTGTGATTGGCGCGAGGTCAGCGCGGCCTGGGTCAATCAGGTAACTGCTGGCACTGAAGTAGTAGGTGACAACGAGCAGTGCGAAGCCTGAGAGCCAGGTGAAGTAGGCCTCGTACTTAAACCAGTGCAATTCAGTGGGCATCACCTCGGGCGCCACCGCGTATTTTTGTACGTGGTAAAAACCCCCGCCGTGCACGCTCCACGATTCGCCCGCCACCCCTTTGGCAAGGCCCGCGCGCGCACGCAGGCTCTGATCCAGCCATATAAAGTAAAAAGACGTGCCAATCCAGGCGATGCCGGCCACCAGATGCAACCAGCGAATCATCAGACTGGCCCAGTCGAGCCAGGGTATGGTCACGATGCGGTTTCTCCTCTCGTTAAATCAGCGGTCTGAGTTATTGCCAGCAAGGCCTGAATCCTAAACCGATTTCGTTTTCAGAAAAATCGCTACTATCGCAAAGGACTTTATCAGTTTTTTTGAAAATCAATGGAAACAGACGATTTGGTGTTTTTTGTACGGGTTGCGGAACTTCGGCAGTCTGACTGCCACCGCGGGTGCGACTGTTTATAGATTTTCTGCTGGAGCGCTTCGGTGATCCCCCGTACTGGGAAGAAGACCTTGGGAAGATTGCCGGTCTGGCATAGGATTAAGGGCGGATGATCTTGATCTTTTTGCCGGAGTGCCGGTGTACGCCTTGGTTCATTGGGCCAAAACCGTGGCACCGGTTGGAGCACGGCGCCCCATCAATAGCGATATGATGTGATGGCGGTCACATTAAAATGCACAACAACCGGCCCATAGTAAAAAACTGACTGGGTCTGCGACCTGCAATCTCCGGGATTTTGAAAAAGGGGCCGACAATGCCACTTGCGCGTAAATTGGGTAAGACGGTTGTACTGATAACCTGGGTTGTCGGGGTACTCGTGCCTCAGTTTGGCGCTGCGGATGAATTGCCGCCAGCAGCCAAAGGCAACCCGATCGTGGTATTTACCCGTATGGCGCCGGGGCCCGATGACGATGGTCCCGGGCGTATGCTGCTCGAGCGTATTAAGGACGACAAGACGCTGCGGGTCATGGTGGGTATCGATTTCGATATGGTGGCGCCGCACGAGCTATCCAGCGCGGACATTGCAGCGCAGGCGGCCGACATGGCCAAGGTACAGCGTGGCGTGCTGGGGCGAGTCTTTGCGGTTGGTGGCAAAGGGGTGCTCTGGCAGTTCAAAGATATTCCTTTCATCACACTCGAGGTTAACCGCGAGCAGTTGCGCAAAGTGCTTGTGGATCCTGCCGTGGTCAGTGTGCAGGAGGATGCCGTTGCGGCACCGATGCTGAACGACAGCACGGATGTGATTCGCGCCGATCAGTTGTGGAGCATGACACCGGCGCTGCGCGGCAAGGGCCAGGCAATAGCAATCCTCGATACCGGAAGTAATCACGATACCATGCTTAAAGACCGTGTGGTTGCAGGCGGATGCTTTTCGAGCAGCTACTGGTATTACCCTTCGCAGTCATTGTGTATCGGCGGCGCATCTTCGCGAACCGGTTTGTCCGCTGGCAGCAACTGCCCGACAACGGTAGGCGGCTGTAATCACGGCACCCACGTTGCCACCATTGCGGCTGGGGATGACGGCTCGCTGCGCGGTGTGGCTCGTGAGGCCGGAATTATCCGGGTGCAGGTATTCTCCAAGTTCACCAGCAGTTACTGGTGCGGCGGTTATGCGCCTTGCGTGATGTCCTATGGCTCCGACCAGGTACGCGGGCTGGAGTATGTTTACAGTCTGCGCAATACTTTGGATATCGCCGCCGTTAATATGAGTCTGGGCGGGGGTTATTATTCTTCTGCCTGTGACAGCCGTGCCCCGGCAATCGCCTCAATTATCAACCGGCTGACGAGCGCCGGTATTGCCGTGGTGATTGCTGCCGGCAACAGTGGCATGAACGGCTACATCAGTTATCCGGCGTGTATCAGCAATGCAGTTGCCGTGGGTAGTTCGACCAAGACTGATGGCTTGTCGTCTTTTTCAAACCATTCGGCCCTGGTTGATCTGTTGGCGCCGGGCCATAACATCTATGCCGGGGTGCCCAGTCGTTCTTATAGGCGCATGAGTGGAACATCGATGGCGGCGCCGCACGTGGCCGGCGCTTTCGCTCTTTTGAAAAGTTACGATCCCAATGCCACGGTGGCCCAACTGCAAACGGCACTGGAATGTACCGGTGAGCCTATTGCACGTGGCGGGGTCAGTCGTAATCGTATCGATATGCGCAGCGCTTACCAGTTTTTAAAAAAAGGCATGGCGGGGTGCAAAAAGGCAGAAGATGCATCCACGCCCGACTGGGTTCCACGTCACGGCTGGTTCTGACATGGCGCGTTTTACTGCTTTACGTATGACAGGCAGGCGTCATGCTTTGGTCGGCAGACATATCTCGGCCAGCATTTTAGTAGCGACGCTGGCGATTTTTTCGCCACTATCAGTTGCGCAGCAAAGCCAAGATATCGCCGTCATGCTGCATACCATCCAGGGCCTTGAAAATCTGCGCTACGAGATCCTTTATGAGCGTGACCGTTTCAATGCCTCCCCGGCGCCAGTCGGTGAAGCAGCACTTGAAACCTGGCGGGCCGTGGCTGAGGACATCAAGTTGACGCTCGCCGAGATCGAAGTGGCGCTTGCCGATCTTCGTCAGCGTTATCGCGATAGCGGTGGAGCTGCTGTGAAGGCGCCGCCGGCCAGCGAGATGCCGCCGTTGTTACCCGAGTAAATAATGAACAGCCCGCTATCGTACAAACTGTTTCGCAGCGCTGTCTTGGCGCTGGCCTGTGGCTGGCTGCCCGCCGCTATGGCGGCCCCCGGGCCACTGGCCCAGACCCCGATCCTGACCTCAGCCGCCAGTGCACCCAATATCCTGATCGTAATTGACGACTCGGGTTCTATGGGTTGGCGACGCTCCGGCCAGCCTAAAACGCCGATGCGCTCAGCACAAAGTGCCGCTATTGCGTTACTGGATTCCCTCAGCAAAGTCCGGGTTGGGGTCGGCTCGTTCAGCCGTTACAACTTTGGTGGCGAACTCGATCAGCCCATAGTCGATCTGGATACCAATCGAGCCCTGATCTATACAGCGATCAACAAGCTGTCTCCTGGCGGCGGCACGCCATTGGTGGGTACGCTACAGCATATGGGCCGTTACTTTGTGGGTCTTGGCGGTCCCAGCAACCCTGGCAACAGTGCCTCGGCAAGCTGCACTGCTAACGGCCAGTACCAGGGCGCACTGACCCTGCATCCGGATGACGCACCGCGCGAGTTCTCGCTAAGCAAGGTTTTGCCAAGCGGACCGCACAAAGGATGGAAAAAAGCAGCAGCGCAATCACCGGTTTGTCACTGGTGCCAGAAGAATTTTCTTATCCTGCTGACCGACGGCTGGGGCTGGGGTAATGCCTCGAAACCACTGCGCAGCTACTGCCCCACCTGCTATCACCCGTTGATCAGTGTGGCCGCGGCGCTTAATGATATCGACCTGCGTCCAGATGTCGATGAGTTCGATGGCAGCGAGTCGAAAAACAACCTGATCACCTACACCATCGGTTTTCATACCAGCCAGACTCTGCTTAAAGAAACCGCCAAAAAAGGTGGCGGGCTTTATTTCGAGGCGGACAACGAGACCGAGCTTAAGGTCGCCTTTGCCAAGATCGGCGAGGATATCCTGGCGCATACCAGCGGCTCGGCATCGGCCGCCACTTTCAGTACCAGTTTGCTCAAGACCGGCACGGATCTTTACCTCACCACCTTTAACACCGAGTACTGGACTGGGGACGTGATAGCGGGCACCCTGGATGCCAGGGGCCGACCAGGTGCCGTGCGCTGGTCAGCGGCAAAGCAGCTCGATACCGCCAGCGATCCGGGCACGCGGGTAATGCTGACCTGGAACAGTGAGAAAAATCCGCCGATCAGCTCTTGTCCCAGCTCGTCGAGAAAAGCCAAAGTGCCCAAGGCACGCCCGGGTGGTATTCCCTTTCGCTGGGATTATCTGTCGACACTGCAGCAGCGCGACCTGCTGAAGCAGGCGAGCGTTGCAGGCAATCTGGTCTTTGAGCGCAAATGGGGCACCTCCGGCACAGGCAGTGGCCGGTTCGCACTACCTTTTGACATCGCCACTGACAGCAAGGGCAACGTCTATGTGGTGGATTACAACAACCACCTGGTGCAAAAGTTCGATATTGACGGCAACTTTCTCACCCAGTGGGGTGGCAGGGGTTCAGGCAACACCAGCCTGGACTATCCAGTAGGTATCGCGACCGATATGCATGACAATGTTTATGTCGCCCAGCACGGCTCGCACACGGTTAAAAAATTCTCCTCGGCAGGCGAGTATCTTGCCAGTGTCGGCGGTTACGGGCTTGAACCGGACCAGCTTTATTACCCCTTTGATGTTGCAGTTGATTCGGCCGGCAATATCTATGTGGTTGAACTGCAGAATCACCGCATCAAGGTGTTCGACCCGAGCGGGCGGTATCTGCACGAGTGGGGCGGCAGGGGAAGTTCCGAGGGTAGATTCTGGAGCCCTAACCGGATCGCGATCGATCTTGGAGACAACGTATATGTTTCGGATTACGTCAATCACCGAATTCAAAAGTTCGATACCGATGGCAAGTTTCTGGCCCAGTGGGGCAGTTACGGCACCGGCAACGGGCAGTTCCGTTACCCCTATGGCGTGGCCACCGATGGCAGTGGCAATGTGTTCGTGGTGGAGTATTTCAACCGTGTGCAGCAGTTTGATGCTGCAGGTAACTTTATAGAGCAGTGGGGCACAACCGGGTCAGGTGATGGCCAGTTCAAGTATCCCCGGGGTATCGGCGTGTACGATGGCGGTGTTTGTGCCGGCTCAAGTTTTTTTGTGGCCGATGCCTATAACAATCGAGTGCAAAAATTCTCCAGCCCCGGCAGCACCAGCATCAGCACTGATATTGGCAAGGCACGACTGCGCTATGTTCGCGGTGAGCGCACCAATGAGGGCAAAGGTTGGGATTTTCGCCAGCGCGAGAGCCTGCTTGGCGATATCATCCATTCTTCAGCTGTTTATGTGGGTAAGCCCTCTCTGAACTGGCCCTCGGGCGGTAGTTTCCCAAGCGGAGATAACGCCTATTCGGGTTTTGCCAAAGACAAACGTAACCGCCGGGCAATCGTGGCCGCCGGCGCTAACGATGGCATGTTGCATGTTTTCGCGGCTGATACCGGCAAGGAACTGCTTGCCTATTTGCCGGGCAATCTTTTCTCTACAGCGCCCAGCGAGGGATACCACTACCTGACCGATCCCGACTACGCGCATCGCTATTACGTGGACGGCACACCGGCTGTGTCGGATGTGTTTATCCCTTCGCGTTTTTCCACTTCGCCGCACTGGCGCAGCGTGTTGGTGGGTATAGAGGGTTCGGGCGGGCGCGGTCTTTTTGCCCTGGACCTGACTGATCCAAATCGTTTTGCTGAGGCCAATGCAACTGATCTGGTGCTGTGGGAGTTCTCCAGCGCAGATGATCCGCATCTGGGGCGTACGCTGGCCCGGCCGACCATCGCACTGCTGCCCAATGGGCGCTGGGCGGCAATCGTCGGCAACGGTTATGAGCACACGGCTACCGGTACTACCTCGTCAGGGCAGGCTGAGCTTTTCATCATCTACCTTGATGGCGGTCTGGATCGAAAGTGGAGCGAGGGACGTGATTACCTGCGTATTCCCACCGGAGTCGGATCGGTCACACAGCGCAACGGCCTTTCCACCCCGGCGGTTATCGATACCAATGGGGACGGTGTTGCCGACCGGGTATACGCCGGTGACGTACACGGCAACCTGTGGGCCTTTGATCTATCAAGCACCAAGGCTACGGACTGGTCGGTGGCACACCGGGGTCCACTCTTTACCAGTACCCCCAGGCAGCCGATCACAGTCCGGCCGGAAATCATCCGCCACCCGGCGATGCCGCAAAGTGGCAACCAGCCCAACCTGATGATCTTTTTCGGGACTGGACAGTACCTGGTCGCGGGAGATAACACGACCACCGATACACAGAGTTTTTATGCAATCTGGGATCGCGGCGATGGCAAGCTCAAACCTGCAGACCTCGTCGAGCAGGTCTTCTTGCGCACCGGGCAAAGTGGGGGGCGCATCACCGACTCGGATCGCTGGCAGCGCCTGAAAGTCGATTACAAGAAATCCGGTACCGGCGATCGCTATGGCTGGTATCTTGATCTACCGGACCGTGGAGAGCGGGTAGTCACCGATGCGCGCTATCGCAGCGGGCTGGTGTTTTTCAATACCCTGGTTCCAAGTGACCCCCGTCCTTGCGCAACCGGAGGTACTGGTTGGATGATGTCCGTTGATGCATTGACCGGCGGCAGCCCGATTGCCCCGGCATTTGATTTTGACGGCAACGGTGAGATCGATGTAGAAGGCGATACTGAGATCATTGGCACCGAAGGCGGCAAAAAGAAACGCCGCCTGGGTTTTGCCGGCAAAAAATACAACTCCAAGAGCGGTATCCCCACCGGAGTCTCCATCATCGGTGATAACCGCTATACCTCTGGCAGCGGTACTGACGATGCCTCAGAGGTGGCTGTTGAGGCGTTACAGCCAGGGGGAGATGCACCGACCGGGCGGATGTCGTGGGACCAGCTATTGCCAGACTAGTTGTCACCGGTAATATCAAAAAAGCCACCCGGCCATCGACTGGTTGGCGGGAGAGTCAGGGAATGCCTAGTTGCCTGATGATGTAAATTGTAAATGTAAATATAGTACCGTTGTACCCCTCCCTTGCGGCTGACCAGCCCCATAAATCCCCCGTGTAGCCACTGTAGCCCAATAAAAGAGACGCATCGGTTGGCTCTATCGGGGATACACCCGCGTTGTTTGACCCTGGCGGGGTGTCAGGAATGCCGGCTGGGTTGATCCAAAGCTGGGTTTCGCTACTTTTATGTAGTTGAGCTAAGATTGATCTAGACTCAGGTATTTCAGGTACTAAGCACTCTGGTAATTTTGATGAGGGATCGAATAACAAGAAGATTGTTTTGCTGGTCTTTTGCCGTGGGGTGCACCATTTTCCTCGTTGGTTGTAACAGCGGCGGCGGCACTACCTCGGGTACCTCGGGTGGGCCAGGCTATCTCACCGTGCCGCTGGCGGGCTGGTGGTCCGGCAGCTGGTCTCGCAATACAACCTTGACCGATATCTTTGTTGATACCGCGGATATCACCACCCAGCTCGATCCTCTTGATGGTGTGGCGCGCCTGCAGATCACCTCAGCTGCTGGGCCCTCGCAGACGATTGCCGGCTCCTTGATGATGAGTGGGTTCGAATGCTTTGATAATGGCAGCATACAAGGGTCCTGGTCGGGTTCAAACGTGGGTATCAGCGTCTACAGTCAGCCGACTCTGGTGGAAACTGCTGGAGTCAGTTCGACCGTCACGCAGGTCTCGGGTGGCAGTGATTATGCCTCGGCGCCTACAGTGACTTTTGCTGCACCAGATAATACAGGTGGGACCACAGCAACAGGGCACGCAGTGATCTCTGGCAAAGGCAGCATTGCATCGCTCGCGGTATCGGCTGGAGGAGCCGGGTATACGCAGGCCACCACCACGGTGACCATTACGGCACCTGACCTCACCGGCGGTACCCAGGCTACTGCTACCGCAACAGCCTCAGCAGCAGGAGCCATAGTCGGTTTTGTCATGACCGAAGCTGGCAGTGGCTATTCGATTGTGCCGGGAATCATCATCTCTGACACAGGCGACGGTGCAGGAGCGGTCGGCACAGCGACCCTCAGCGATGCTACGGCAGGCCAGGTAACAGCCATCGTTCTGGATAACGCGGGCTCTGGTTATGAGACAGCGCCAAGTATTACGATAAGTGGTGGCGGAGGAACCGGTGCGATCTTTACGGCGGAACTTGATAATGATGTGGGTCTTAATGCTGTGCGTCTATCGCTTTCAGGGCATCAGACATCCGCTGGCGAGCTGAAGTTTGCTTATACAGTGGCCTCAGGCGAGTGCGAAGCCAAGCGTGGCAATATTACCCTGAGAAAATCAGGGTGACCATGGAGCCGATCAATGACCACGAAACTGATCACAGCGAAGGGCCATCCTGTGAAGCAGCGGCACCAGACTGGCTTCACGCTACTGGAGTTGCTGGTGGTAATCGTGATTATCATCACGGCTGCCGCTGTGGTCGCACCGAGCCTGGGGCCACGCGCCCAGCAGGCGCGGTTGGATTCCGGCGCGGCACGGCTCGATGCGCTGGTACGCCATGCTCGCACTCGGGCAGTGATCGAGCGCCGCGATGTAGCACTATCGCTTTCAGCGGACGGACGCTGGGTGCGTCTGACCTACCCCGGTGGGGCCGGCACGGTACGTACGCCGCCGCTGGATCTGGGCGAAACGGTGCGCTTGCGTCTGGCGCAGGGCAGCGATGCCGGCGAACAGGCGGGCATTATTTTTCATGCCAATGGCACAGCCGAGCATGTCGGCCTTTTACTCTCATCCCAAGCCGGAGTGCGGCGGATGGTGCTCGATCCAGCCCGCGGCCGGCTGGTGATCGGGGGTTCGTGATGAGATTGGGCCAGCAAGGATTTACGTTGATTGAGATCATGGTGGTGATGGTGATCTTAAGTTTCGGGTTGGTTGCTGTGGTTGGTGCAGTTGCCCAGGCGGCACGCAGTACCAGCGCTATTGAGGAGCTCGAGTCGCTGCGCCAGGCCGCTGAGCAGGTGCTGGCCACCCAGGTAATCCAGGCGCAGATGCCCCGCGAGCGCAGCGAAGGCACCCTGGGCCGGGTCAACTGGGTACTCAAGGTGAGTGACGATCCGGATTTCGTGAATCTCAAGCAGTTGCGTATTACTACCTTTATCGCCGGCAAGCCGGATGGGCGCCGGTTCACGGTGGAGTCGCGACAGGCACTCTTGGGATCGTCAGCAGAGGATACGCTGTGAAACGCCTGATACTCCTCGCGCCTCTCATCATTATGCTTTCGGGCTGCGCGGATTTTCTCTACCAGCCGGAGCGCTCCCGCCAATGGCCGGATCTGGGCGTGCAGATCGCTGTAGTTATGGTCCCAGATGAAACCGGTGTTGTGGTTCGGCGCGACTTTCTAATACGCGGCGTGCGTCCGGCAACACCAGCCGAAAACGCGGGGGTCAAAGCCGGCGACCTTCTGATATCATTGGATGGCCGGCTAATCAATAGTGTCAGCGTCGCGCTTGATGTCATGCGCAGTAAAACCAAGATGGATACCGTGCTGCTTGTGGTGGAGCGTGACGGTGAGACCCGCCAGTTCCTCATCAGTCTGGCTAACGCTGCTTTGCGATCGGAGATCTGACCGATGTGCCCGGCTTTGCGAACTCTCTCAGGAGGCCTTTTATGAACAGAACCCGTTGCCGCCCAAAAAGACCACGCCAGCACGGGTTTACGCTGATCGAACTGCTGGTGGTTATTGTCATCATCGGTGTGCTTGCCTCGGTGGTTGGGCCACGGCTCTTCGGCCGGGCCGACCAGGGCAAGATTGCTGCGGCCCGCGCGCAGATCGAGAACTTTTCGCTGGCGCTGGATAACTACCAGCTCGATACCGGTAACTATCCCTCCAGCCAGCAGGGGCTGATCGCACTGCTGAACAAGCCTTCGGGCAGCCCGTCACCGCAGGGCTGGCGCGGACCCTACCTGAAAGCGCGTGATCTGCCTACAGACCCATGGGGTGCCAACTACCAGTATGTGTCGCCTGGCAAGCTCAACAAAAGCTGGTACGACCTTTACAGTTACGGCAAGGATGGACAGAGCGGGGGCGACGGTGATGCCGCCGACGTCGGTAACTTCTAGGCAGGGCGGATTCACCCTGCTGGAACTGATCGTCGGCCTCACCGTCGGCGCAATCCTGCTGAGCGCGATCTATACCACATTCGTGGGGGTGAGCCAGACACAGCGTCGGGTAGAGAGTGTGCTCGACCGTACTGCGACCTGGCGCTTCGTCACCGAGACCCTACGCCTTGACCTCGCCCGTGTGAAAGGCACCTCCGCTTTCAAGGGTAATGTCGAAGGCTTTGAGGTCGAGTTTTTCCAGGGCATCGAAGAGACCCCGATTACGGTGCACTATGTCTGGGAAGATGCCCGGCTGACGCGCACTGCGGGTGAGGCCATTCTGGCTGTAGATATGCCGGAGGGTTTTCAGCAGCCGGCCTTCAGTTATCGGGCAGACACAAACTGGGTGGATTCGGCAGATACCCTGCCACGAGCTGTGGAACTGCGTATTGCTACACCGCGCGGAGCGCTGAGCCGTGCCTTCGCGCTGGAATTCGACGCTGGTGTCAAGAGTGCGTCCGGGGAGAGACCCGGATGACTGTAGCGCTACCCCCCCGGAATCAGCGTGGTTCGGTGCTGATCGTCTCCATGGTCGTGCTGGCGCTGATCAGCACAATGGCAGCACGCGTCGTTTACCAGACCCGCCTCGAGCTCAAGATTCAGCAGCAGGTCAATGCGCTTACGGGGCTGCGCGCGGTGGCCCGCGGGGCAGCCCACCAGGTCGCGGGTTTTTTAAGTACCCATGTTGAGGAGACCTCCAACGGCCCGGCACTGCCCTGGTGGATCGAGCAGGCGCCGCTAGCGCCGCTAATCTTGCCAGCCGGTGAGGCGATGATTGTGGCAGGCATCCCAGTACCGCTGATACCTGAAGAGGCGCCCGACCCGGATGATCCCAACGATGAAGAAGAAGAGGTGGCTATCGGGCTAGTCGATGCCGAGGCTCTTCTTAATATCAACACCGCATCACCGGAACAGTTGATGGCCTTTCCCGGTTTTTCCAACGTGCTAGCCGAGGCGATTGTCAGTTATCGTGAAGCCCTTACCGAATCCGTCGGGGATCAGGCCGCTTTGCAGAGCGAGGCTGATGCCAGTGAGTCCGGTGATGCGCCAGCGCTGAGTTACGTGGCCGCGCCCTTTCGTTCGGTGCATGACCTGCTGCAGGTTGAAGGCATGACCAAGGCAATCCTCTACGAGCCGATTACCGAACTGGGCGGCGCTGTGGCTGACTTTCTGACCTGTTGCTCCAATGGTCGGGTCAATATCAATACGGCATTGCATCCGGCACTGATGGGTGCGGGTTTCAGCGAGGAAGAAGCCAACGTACTGGTGTCCGAACGCAATGGCGGAACTCATTTCAAGGATCTGTCGATATTTGGTACGGTGCTCCCCACGATAGATGATGAGGAAAGACGGCAGCGTTTGGAGCTGGCAATTACTGTACGTTCAAGTACTTTTCCGTTGACCATCGAGGCTACCAATACCACAAATGGCCACAGCGTCGTGCTGGTGGCCCGTATATTTCTAGATGAGGCCTCGGCGCGCTTTGTTTCCTGGAGGGAAATCTGATGACGCTGCTAGCTGCAGCCCGACGCATGCCCCGGGCAGGAGTGCTGCTGCTGCTTGGCGCGGCCGGCGACCTTACTGGCGAGATCGACCAGCGGCTGCGCAGCTCCCGCCGGCCCTATGCATTGGTGGTTCCTCCCGGCGGAACGGTGTTGCGTCGTCTCAGCATACCTGCAGTTGGCCGGCGCGGGCGCGAGCAGGCGCTGCGCCTGGCGGCCGAGGCGAGTCTCGCCGAACCTCTAGACAGTTATCTGGTTGATTACTGGCGTATCGATGCTGAGCAGTATGGGCTGGCGGCGATTCCGCTTAACCTTCTGGCGCGCTACCAGGAATTTGCCAACGAGCGTGGCCAGGCGGCCCAGCGGATCCAGTCGCCTGAACTGACCGCTGATCTCAAGGACGGGTTGGTACTGTGGGTTATGGCCGATGCGGTCACAGTCTGTATCTGGCGCAGCGGCACGCTGGTTGACTGGCAGGCGATGCCCCGGGCCAACGGAATGCTTGCACTGGAGCAATTGCTGCGCCACGGTGTGGTGTCGGGTATCAGCCAGGTGATCGTGCGCAGCGCGGCGGCCAAAGATCGACCTTTTGCGCAGAGCGTAAGTGAAGCGTGCACCCGCGCGTTGCCGGGGGCCGAGGTGCAGATGCTGGATGACCTGATCACCGCGCCCGGCCAGGGCAGGCGGACGCTGTGCACCTTTGACGCTTTTGTCAGCGAGCAAGCTCACCGGCCGGCCAGTGGTGCGCGCCGTCGCGGCGCTGCGCTGGCGACCCTGGCGCTGTTGGCGGCGCTGAGCTGGTTTTTGTACCTGCAATTGCGCGACCTCGAGGATCAGGCAGTACGGGCCGAGCACACCGCCAGTCTGTTGAAAATGCAGGCAGGGCGCTCCGTACGGATTGCTGACCGGGTTGGCCGACTGACAGGCGAGGTACGTGAGATGCAGGCGCTTGATGACGCCAGCGTGGTCACGCTGCTTGATAATCTGGCCGAACTGATGCCAGCGACGGTGCGGCTGGCCGGGATGCTGCAACTCGACCGACGTGGTGTGCTGACCCTCGACGGGTTGGCGCAGGCTGAGCGCGATATCTCCGGATTTGTGGGCGAGTTACGCCGTCATCCGCAGGTTAGCCGGGTGCGCCTGCAGTCGGTCACCGCCAGCCGTAGCGAGAAGAGCCAGGAGCAGGGGCTACGGTTTCGCCTGCAGGTCCGGCTCGCGACACCGCTGTGGCAGCCTCCCGCAGAGGAGGGTGTATGAGTAGCGTCATGACGGGACGCCTGCTCGGCAGCATGACACCGCGCGACCGGCGGGCGCTGGGGATCGTGGGCGGCTTCCTTTTTGCGATCGCAGCCTATACCCAGTTGATCGAGCCGCTGGTGTTCCGCTTTGAAAGCGCGCTGGAGCGCCGTGATCGGGCCGAGCACGCCTCATCCGGATATTCACAGAAGATCCGGATGCTGCCGCGTCGGGAGCAGCGGTTGGCCGAGCTTGAGCGCGAAATGAGCACCCTCAGCGCGTATTTTGCGCCCGATGTTGCAGCGCAATCGGCACCAACCGAATCACTGATAGATGAACTGACGGCCTACGCAAGCATCAGCGGTGTACGTTTAAGGCAACTGGTGCCCGACGTCGAGACGCTACCTGATACGCAGGGTCGTATCCATGACCTGGAGTTGACCGGCGACTATCCGTCGCTGCGCCGTTATCTATACCTTCTTGAGACTTCGCCGCGCCGGTTTGATCTGGCGGAACTGGAGATGAGCCCTCCAAAAGAGGGTGGTTCCCGCATTCGGGTACGCTTTTTTGATCCCGCACCGACCTCGAGCCCCTCTGGCGCCCCAAGCGGCGTTGAGCCTTTGATGATCGGGGTTTATGGCACAGCTGATGATCTGCCGGTGTACGTCGCCCGCGAGGCGGGGGATTTTGCCACGGCAGATGTCGTAGTTAACCTGATGCCAGCTGGTTCACCACATCTGAGTGTGAACCGCCTTTTATCTGGTGAACTGGACGCGGTGGTCGCAAGCCTCTATG
>JAPKAJ010000237.1 GCA_028825345.1 Arenicellales bacterium
AGCGAACCTGCTAGAGTATGCGCTTGAGGCGGCACGTGCACGCGCCACCGTAGGGGAAATTTCTCTTGCTTTGGAGCAGGTCTTCGGCCGTCACCAGGCTCAGATCGGGACGATTTCAGGGGTGTACGGCGAAGCATACCAGGACGACGAGGAGTTCGGCGCAATTCGGAGCGCCGTGGCCGATTTTGCGCGAGATGCCGGCCGACGCCCGAGAATTCTCGTTGCAAAGTTAGGGCAGGATGGGCACGATCGAGGCGCTCGGGTCATTGCCACAGCGTTTGCGGATATTGGTTTTGATGTTGACATCGGCCCTTTGTTTCAGACACCCGAGGAAGTTGTCCGACAGGCTGTTGATAATGATGTGCATGTGATTGGCATATCCTCTCAGGCGGGAAGTCACGATACGTTGGTGCCGCAGGTCATTGAAGCATTGGATAGACACCAAGCCACAGAGATTATTGTGGTTCTCGGTGGCGTGGTACCCACGGCGGATCGGCAACGGTTGGCGAGCCTGGGGGTTGCTGCTTTTTACGGCCCTGGCACCAATATTCCCCAGGCCGCACAAGAGGTGCTGAACATGATCCAGCGCTCGAGAAATTAAAAACTTATGCAGCAAATTATTGAAGAATTAGAGCGGCGGCGCCTGGCGGCAGAGCAGGGCGGCGGCCAAAAGCGGATCGAGGCCCAACATGCTAAGGGCAAGCTGACGGCCCGCGAGCGTATCGGCGTTCTGCTTGACGAGAACAGTTTCGAGGAGTGGGACGTATTTGTCGAGCACCGCTGCACCGATTTTGACATGGCCGAAAAAACAGTTCCAGGCGATGGCGTGGTTACCGGCCACGGCACCATCAACGGGCGCACGGTTTTCGTTTTCAGCCAGGATTTCACTGTGTTTGGCGGGTCATTATCAGAGGCTCATGCAGGCAAAATCTGCAAGATCCTTGATCATGCTATAAAGGTGGGTGCTCCCGTTATAGGGCTGAATGACTCGGGGGGCGCGAGGATCCAGGAAGGCATTGATTCGTTAGCTGGTTACGCGGAGGTCTTCCAACGCAATGTTTTGGCCTCAGGTGTCATTCCGCAGATCTCCATGATCATGGGCCCTTGCGCCGGCGGGGCGGTGTATTCCCCTGCGATAACGGATTTTGTCTTCATGGTCCGCAATACCTCCTACATGTTTGTAACCGGTCCAGAGGTTGTCAAGACTGTCACCCATGAAACCGTCACCCACGAGGAACTCGGCGGTGCTACTACGCATTCCAGCCGTTCCGGTGTAGCTGATGGGGCGTTTGATAACGACATTGACGCTTTGTTGAATCTACGGCGTTTTTTCGATTTTCTACCGCTTAGCAATATGGCCGACCCGCCTGAGCGTGAGACGGTGGATCCTGCTGATCGTGTGGAACTCTCGCTGGATAGCTTGATTCCGGATAATTCGAACAAGCCGTACGATATGCATGAATTGATTACCAAGGTTTTGGATGACGGTGATTTTTTCGAACTGAAACCCGATTACGCCGGCAATATTATTACTGGGTTCGGGCGCATGGAAGGCTTAACGGTTGGCGTGGTTGCCAATCAGCCGATGGTGCTCGCAGGGTGTTTGGATATCCAGTCGTCCGTTAAAGCGGCCCGCTTTGTGCGTTTTTGCGACGCTTTTTCGATACCGATTTTAACTTTTGTCGACGTCCCTGGTTTTTTACCCGGTACTGCGCAGGAGTACGGAGGGATTATTCGCCACGGCGCCAAATTACTTTACGCCTACGCCGAATGCACCGTGCCTAAGGTTACCGTGATTACGCGCAAGGCCTACGGTGGTGCATACGACGTCATGGCATCGAAACACCTGCGTGGGGATGTCAACCTGGCCTGGCCGAGTGCCGAAATCGCGGTAATGGGGCCCAAGGGGGCCGTTGAGATCATTTTCCGCGAGGATATCGGAGACGAGGAAAAGATTGCTCAGCGTACCGAAGAATATCGTCAGAAATTCGCCAATCCCTTCGTCGCAGGGCATCGGGGATTTATTGACGACGTGATTTTGCCCCGTGATACCCGCCGTCGCCTGTGCCGCTCGTTATCCATGCTGCGAAACAAGCAGTTGGATAACCCCTGGCGAAAACACGGCAATATTCCGCTGTAAGCCGGGTGCACTATATGCACAGCGCAGGACGAATTATTGCCGTTTGCATTTCGCCGACTGAAGGGGGCCCGATCAAAGCGGTAACTGAGGCTGTCGCAATAGCCGGCGAAGGTTTAAGGGGGGATCGCTACTGTGCAACTGGTGCGCCATCAAATACGCAACTGACCTTGATCGAGAGCGAGGTTATTGGCGCTCTGAACAGTGAGCTTGCAAAACCACTACCCGTGACTGCATTTCGCCGTAACCTTGTGACCGAAGGCGTCCTTCTGAATTCGTTGGTCGGCGTAACATTCGCTGTGGGTGAAGTACAGGTGCAAGGTATTGAACTGTGCGAGCCGTGCGCTTATTTGCAGGACCTGCTGGACCTGCCCGATCTGGTCAAACGCCTGACTCATAAGGGTGGGCTTCGGTGCGAGATTCTCGAAGGTGGCCTGATCGCGTGCGATAACCTCGTTCGATACCAATTATAGCGTCGGTCACCTGTCAGTCTGCCTGGTCTCGCACCGAGTTCTTAGTCCCTAAGGTTCTGAGCCATCTCCCGCAAGACAAATTTTTGAATTTTTCCGGTCGAGGTTTTCGGTAGGTCGCAAAATACAATTGTGCGCGGCGCCTTGTAATGAGCAAGGTTGTCCCGGCAGAACTCGATAATCTCGCGCTCTTTAACTTGCACGCCTTCGCGCAGCGTCACAAAAGCGCAGGGGCTTTCACCCCAGGCTTCGTCGGGCCGCGCGACTACGGCAGCTTCCAGGACCTTGGGGTGTCGGTAGAGCGCCTCTTCAACTTCTAGGCTGGAGATATTTTCCCCGCCTGAGATGATGATGTCCTTGGAGCGGTCTTTCACTTCAATGTAGCCATCAGGGTGCCGAACGGCTATATCGCCGGTATGAAACCAACCGCCGGCGAACGCATCGGCGGTAGCTTTCGAATTTTTTAAGTAGCCCTTCATTACCGTGTTTCCGCGGACCATCACTTCACCGAAGGTTTCGCCGTCCCAGGGCACATCCTCCATCGTTTTCGGGTCCTTGACACTCGCGTTTTCCAAAGTGCCGTAATGGACGCCCTGGCGGGCCATACGACTTGATCGTTGCTGCAGTTCAAGTTTAGGCCAGTCGTCCTGGGGGATACACACCGTCGCCGGGCCGTAGGTCTCGGTCAGGCCGTACAGGTGAGTGACACGAAAGCCATCAGTTTCCATGGCCTCAATTACCGCTGAGGGCGGGGCAGCGCCCCCGGTGGCAATCTCGACAGCCTTTGAAAGTGGTATTTTGCTTTTGGTTGGCGCATTGGCCAACATATTGAGTACGATCGGGGCGCCGCACATATGAGTCACCCCGTGATCAGAAATCGAACGAAACACCAGGCTTGGTTCGACAGTCCGCAGGCAAACATGGGTTGCGAGTGCTGCCGTGACTGCCCATGTGAAAGTCCAGCCATCGCAGTGAAACATTGGCAGGGTCCACAGGTAGACAGACTTTCGATCAAGCCCCACAGTCGACATGTTGCCCAGCGCATTAAGATACGCGCCGCGATGATGATAAACACAGCCCTTGGGATTTCCAGTCGTTCCAGATGTATAGAGCAGCGACAGGGATTGCCATTCGTCTTCTGGCTGGTTGCA
>JAPKAJ010000238.1 GCA_028825345.1 Arenicellales bacterium
TCATCACGATAAAGCAATTTATGGCTATTTTAAGCAACACTGGAAGCACTTTTTTGCACCGACCTTGATCTCTGTGATGTCGCTAGGCCTGCTTGCCTCGACCACAGTTGCAAAGGAAGTGGTTGCCGAGCCGACCTGCGATTTGGCCGACACCTACTGCCACAATTTTGCCAAGGCGAACAAAGTATTACCTGGAGCTGGGTAATACAGAGGAAAGTTTTGAAGCGCTGGTGCAGCATCTGCATGTGTTCACTGATTTTGGCCTGACGTCGCTGGTTAACGGTGACGCCTACAACGCCCTTAAGCCTTTCGTTCAGGGCGAGTTGTATGCCGACTGGGCCAACAAGGGAACAAAGATTAAGCTCTACGAGCCGACCTGGTCGTTCATGAATCCGCAGTGGACTGTGGATCGCCTGGCCTGGGCGATTGATCCGAAGACCTACGTCAATCCATTTACCTGGATCATGGAAATCATCTAAGTTATAGCAATCAGCAGTTAGGTTTTTGGCTGAACGCCTGAAAAAGCCCCTTGCCTTGCGGCAGGGGGCTTTTTTTTGTCCTTTAACCCCACTAATATCCACTGCGTCCATGCCGGTGGCCAACAATACCAATACCACCGTAGGCTACCTAAGGAGAATCACCTGGATATCAGTTATCACCAAGTTACGTTGACAAAGCGTTACCCGCTGCGCATCAGTCGCGGCGAAAGCGCAGGGTCAGTGAATCTTTTCGTTAACGTCAGCGACCACGGCGCAACCGGTCTGGGTGAGGCGGCGCCCGGTCACCTCACGGGTGCCGACACCGCGCAGGATTGCCAGGATCAGATAAGCGCTTTTTTAAAAACGCATCCACAAGCCTTGGATAACCCGTTCGATGGCTGGCAGGCTGCGCGGGAGGCGCAGGTTGCGCCGTGCGCCTGGGCGGCCGTTGATATCGCCCTGTGGGACCACCTGGCCCGCCGAGCGGGACAGCCACTGTACCGGCTGCTGGGGCTGCCGCACCGTGCTGTGGCAACGTCGGTAACGATCGGGATTTTACCCCCCGAAGTTGTGCGCGAGCGGGTTCCGGAGGTTATCGAGCGTACCGGCGCACGCTATCTTAAGGTGAAACTCGGCAGTCCCGAAGGCCTGGAGGCGGACCAGGCAATGTATGCCGCGGTGAAAGAGGCCGCACGCAACTATGCTGTGACGCTAAGGGTCGACGCGAACGGCGGCTGGGACCTGGCGGGCGCGCAATCCATGATGTTATGGCTCAAGGAGCGTGGCTGCGATTATGTTGAGCAGCCTTTGCATCACCAGGCCGACGATCAGTTGCCTGCACTTTTCGCCGGACGGGCTTTGCCGATATACATTGACGAATCCTGTAATTTTGCGAAGGATGCAGCGCGCTTGGCCGGATGTATTGACGGTGTCAATCTCAAGTTGATGAAGTGTGGCGGTATCAGTGAAGCTTTACGTATCGTCGCCACTGCTCGGGCCCATAATCTTAAGACGATGATCGGCTGCATGGGCGAATCCTCGGTCGCCATAGGCGCCGGCGCCTCTCTTGGTGCACTGTTTGACCATATCGATCTGGATTCGCACCTTAACCTGTTGCCTGATCCCGCTTCGGGGCTTTGCCTTGATGCGGGCGTGGTCAACGTGGATGCAAAGCGCCCTGGGCACGGAGCCACACTGACATGCTAAAGCCTGACCAGAGACTGGTTATCCATTTTTCCGAACAGATTAACAAGCTGAACGGCAAGATGGGGCACGGCGTACTGCGTTACTCACGCAACCCGATTGCCTGTGCTATTGACTTCAATCACGGCGGGTGTAGTGCCCGTGAACTCCTGGGCTTCGGGCCGGATGTGCCGGTGGTGTCCTCGGTTGCCGAGGCTGTCGATGCCGATGTTGGTGGTGAGGTGCTGGTACTGGGGATGGCGCCTTCTGGTGGCCGCCTGCCACCGGAGATGGTGGCAGAGGTTGACCTTGCGGTCGCGTCGGGGATGAGTGTGATTAACGGCCTGCATGAACAGCTCGGGCCTCGGTATCCGGATCTGAAGAAGGGTCAGTGGGTCTGGGATATCCGCCGGGAGCCCCAAGGCCTGGGTATCGCCTGGGCGCGGGCGGCCGGGCTGTCAAATCGGCGAGCATTGCTGGTGGGAACCGATATGGCAGTCGGAAAAATGACGACTGGCCTTGAGATCTGGCATGCGTCGCTCAAGCGCGAGATCCGTGCAGAGTTTCTGGCGACCGGGCAGATCGGCATCCTGATCAGCGGCAAGGGAATCCCCCTGGATGCGATCCGGGTGGATTATGCCTGTGGTGCGGTGGAGGGGATGGTGATGGATGCCGCTGATGCCCAACTGGTGATCGTTGAGGGACAAGGCTCAATCGTACATCCCGGCAGTACCTCGACACTGCCGCTGATCCGTGGCTCGTGCCCCACACACCTGGTGTTGTGCCATCGTGCTGGTATGACTGAGCTTGATACCGTGGGTGTAGCGATTCGAGTGCCGCCGCTGAACGAGATTATTGCACTGTATGAAGATCTGGCCAGTGCATGTGGCGCCTTTACCCGACCGCTGACGGTTGGAATTGCACTGAATACTGCACACCTTGATGCAGATGAGGCAGCACGCGCCGTGGCGCAGATACAAGATGAAACCGGCCGGCTCGTGGTCGATCCAGTGCGAGATGGAGCCGATGCGCTGGTTGACGCATTAATGCGCTGAACCTGGCCAGGGCCGAAAAAACGCAATCAATGTCTGGCTGCACCACAAAAGCCTAATCTTCCCCCCGTTGTGTGTGTTTTTGCCTGGAAAAACAGGCTAATTTGGACTGAATGAGAAAGGCATTTATTTTGATATGGTATCTGCCTCAGTGGTAAAATACGGATCCCTCAACAGTATGGAGATAACCTCATCATGCACCTTCTAGACAATATTCGTCGGTGGGTTGGCGCATTGGCTGAGTTGGGTATTTCAATCATTGCGCTCGGAGTTGTTTTGCAGGTTCTTTTTGGAGACGAAACAGGCGCAGTTCCTTTTTTACCCGTAGATGTGCTTGGAAGTGTTGTCGGATTTGTTAGCGCTCTGGGAAGCGAAGGACTGGTTGGTCTGGTAGCGCTTGGAATTTTGTGGTGGGCATATAACAAGAAATCTGCATAGGTTATTTAAAGTACTAAGAGAAGTTTTATAAGAGGGGGCATCGCCCCCTCTTTTTTATGACCCCCGGTCTAGACGAGCGTCCTTGAGGTGCCAGATCAGTGCTAGTGCGCTTCTTTATCTACAAAGCCGGCCAATAGCAGCCCGTTGATAAAGGGCTCGATATTCCGTGGATCCTGATAGGGTTGGAATCTCCGGCTGTCATTCACCGTATAGCCCGGCACCTCGGCCATCACAGCGTCGCGCTCGGCGGCCGCTCGGCCCATATCGCCCAGTTGTGCGTAACTGGCCGCAAGCACTCGACGATGAAATCGGTTGGGGTTGTCTATTCTCAGTAGTGCCTGGACAGCATCCACATATCTGTCGGTGTTGTAGTGGGCAATCGCTAACCCCCATAAGTACCATGACGGCGGAAAGGGGTTGTGGGACAGCGCTTTGTTGAACTGGATGAGCGCTGACTCGGGTTCACCGGTGAAGATCAGTACGAGACCCCTGCCGGCAAGCGCATCAGCGTGGTTTGGATTAAGGTTGATGGCCTGATCCAGGTGAGCTATCGCTTCAATGTAATGCCTGCGCCACAGATAGGTGATGCCGAAGACGGCATGCG
>JAPKAJ010000239.1 GCA_028825345.1 Arenicellales bacterium
CTGAAACGTCGCGACTGCTCGGTGCGGATAAGCTGGTCGCTGCGATGATCACCGTTGCGGCGCTGGAAGGTAGGCGCGCCAAGGAGGAAATAGAGATATTCGACGTAGCAAACAGTTTGGTGTTTCGGGATGGGCATCTGCCCGGCGCCCACCGAATATCCCGTACCAATATCAGTGAGATCGCAAGTCGCGCAGCGTCTTCGGATTCGACTGTTGTCATTACCTCTTCGGACGGCACCATAGCCGGATTTGCTGCTGCCGAACTACTTTCGAGTAAGCCGCATCGACAGATCCTGGTGTTGCAGGGTGGGACTGACGCCTGGCAAGCAGCTGGCCACCCGATCGAGCAAGGCGCTGATCCGTACGATGGCGAATCAGCGGGAGATGTCTGGTACCGGCCTTACGAAAGAGCCGATGCTGTTGAAGCGGCAATGCAAGCCTACCTGGATTGGGAGGTCGATCTGGTCGATCAGGTGGCCAGAGACGGTACGGTCATGTTCCAGAAAAATCCCAATGCTACCGAAAAAGTGACCTAGCAAGATAAGCGAGCCTTGCCAGACAGAGGCCACACCGTTTCTCAAAGAAGGCCAGTGTTGCCAGTACGTTGTTATTGATTAGGGTTAATGGGGGAGTAAATGGCAGATTGGGACGTCATTGTCGTGGGCGCAGGTAATGCGGCTTTTGCTGCGGCAACAGCGGCCAAAGAACAGGGCGCGTCAGTTCTGGTTCTTGAGTGCGCGCCGCAAGAAGAGGCTGGAGGTAATACTCGATTTACCGCCGGGGCAATGCGATTTGCTTACGATGGACTTGATCACCTGCAGCGATTGATGCCGGATCTCACCGCCGAGGAAATTCGGAAAACCGATTTTGGCCAGTATTCGGAAGAAGCGTTTTTTGATGATATGGGGCGTGTGACGGAGTACCGCACCGATCCAGATCTTTGCGAGGTGCTTGTCACGCGCAGTCGGGAAACCATGTTTTGGATGAGAGACAAGGGTATCCGTTTTGCACCCATATGGGGGCGCCAAGCTTTCCAGGTTGATGGTAAGTTCAGCTTCTGGGGCGGTCTGACGGTTGAGGCGTTGGGAGGGGGTCCGGGTTTGTTTGCGGCCTGGACGAAGATTGCCGATCGAGAAGGTATCGAGGTTCGTTACCAGACTCGTGCGGTGTCACTACTGTTTGATGGCGCGGTGGTTACTGGTGTGCGTGTCAAAAATGCAAACGAGACTCTGGCGATTGGGGCCAAAACCGTGATCCTTGCAGCCGGCGGTTTTCAATCTAATGTCGAGTGGCGGACCCGTTATCTTGGCGCGGGATGGGATTTGGCAAAAGTGCGAGGCAGCCGATTTAACACTGGTGACGGTATTCGAATGGCTCTCGATATAGGCGCGATGCCGTATGGAAACTGGTCAGGCTGCCATGCGGTGGGGTGGGAGAGGAATGCGCCTGAGTTTGGCGACCTGAGTGTAGGCGATGGATTTCAGAAACACAGTTATCCATTTGGAATTATCCTCAATGCCCACGGAAAGCGATTTCTTGACGAGGGAGCCGATTTTCGGAACTATACATATGCCAAATATGGCCGGGAAATTCTTTGCCAGCCAGGCCATTTCGCCTGGCAGATATTCGATGCGAAAGTAGTTCACCTGTTACGGGATGAATACCGGATCAAGCAGGTCACCAAGGTCAGCGCAAACTCTTTAGGGGAACTGGTGGAAAAGCTCGAGGATGTTGACGCTTTGAATGCCCTGGAAACAATACATACCTACAACGCTTGTGTTGATACCGAGACGCCGTTTAATCCTAATGTTAAGGACGGGCGCTCTACTAAGGAGTTGGGCATTCCAAAATCGAATTGGGCAAACACTATAGATCAACCCCCCTTCGTTGCTTATGCCGTCACCTGTGGTATTACTTTCACCTTCGGCGGTTTGCGTATTCAAACCAACGGCCAGGTATTGGACGTAGACATGCGCCCGATCCCGGGTCTTTATGCCGCGGGAGAATTGGTCGGGGGCGTGTTTTTTAATAATTATCCGGGCGGAACGGGCCTGACGGCCGGTGCGGTGTTTGGCCGCATTGCAGGGACGAGCGCCGGCGGGGTAGTGTCCAACCAGTAACTACTCTTAAGACAGAACAAACAGTGTCCAGAGCCGGGGGGCGCAGACCCAGATGCGGCAGCGTCTGTGGATATCTGAGTTGGGCTGGCCTAGCCAGATCAGTGCGTACTTGCAACCACTGGCGATGGCTAAATGTCGATGAGTGCCGGTTATCTTGCCGCGGCGGTTTATATTTTCCCGATAACTTGTTGATTCTTTGTGTCGATGATGGTCGTTAGGGAAAAATAGGGGATCCGTAGAAACCCCGACCAGATTTTTGCTAAACCGGAAGCGCTGAGCGCAGAACTCGAGCTAAATGAACAGCAGTCCGGCCGGTGCCATGGGTAATTTGTTGACGACAACTCACACCGTTGGCAATGATCACGGCGTCATCTCCCAGATCGCGAATTTGCGGCAAGAGGTCTAATTCTGCCATACGCATGGAAACGTCATAGGTTTCTGATTGGTAACCGAACGCGCCGGCCATACCGCAACAACTTGATTTCAGCAGGCGCGGTTGTATTCCCGGTATCAACCCCAGAACTTCCTGAGCAGCAGGCAAAGTGTCAAAGGCTTTTTGATGGCAGTGTCCATGTATCGCCACTTGAGGTGTAGCAAGTGGTTTAAATTGTGGATTAAAATTTCCCGCGATATGTTCCTGGTGAAGAAATTCTTCCAAAAGCATAACCTGGGAGAAGTCGATGTTGGCTGCCGCTTCTAGGTTAAGGGCAGGGATCTCATCGCGCAGGGTTAATAAACACGAAGGCTCAAGGCCAAGTACCGGAATTCCCTTGTCAAGATAGGGGCGCAGGGTCTGGGTCAGTCGGGTGGCCTCCTCACGAGCTTGATCGATCATGCCGACTGAAAGAAAAGTTCGACCGCAGCACAATGGACGGTCAGGATCTGATTTTGGAAGATGAACCTGGTATCCATGGGCAATGAGTACCTCGATAGCATCTTTGGCATTGTCAGGCTCAAACCAGTAAGTGAAGGTATCGATAAGTAATAAAACTGCTTTGCCCTGGGCTGGTCCGAAGACCTGTTCACCTAAAAGAGCGCTGTCGCTTAAAAATCGTGGCAGTCGGCGGTGACGGCTGATCCCGATAACTTTTTCTCTTAACCATGGAATTCCAGGGATCCGGTCGAGTATTGGCAAAGCCCAACTGGTAACATGAGCATAGTAGGCATACCGCGGCAGAAAACCAATGATCCGGTCCCGCAGGCCCGGTTTATGTGTTTTTGCGCGCAATGCATTGACTTCTATTTTCATTCGAGCCATGTCAACGCCGGTAGGGCACTCCCGCTTACACGCCTTGCAACCAACGCACAGCGACATGCTTTTGGCTACCTCGTCTGAACTCAGGGCATCGGGACCCAATTGTCCGGAGATTGCCAGGCGCAAGGTGTTCGCCCTCCCTCTTGTTACGTGCGCCTCGTCGCTGGTCGCACGGTACGAAGGGCACATCACAGAGGCATCGCGCTTGCGACAGGCACCGTTGTTGTTACACATTTCGATCGCACCCGCTATTCCTCCCCACTCAGACCAGTCAAGCTCGGTATCGGGTGTCCCTGTATGGTAGTGGGGTTGATAACGAAACAGGGATTATCAGGTGACGGTCGATCCCAATAAGCTTGTTGCCTACAACATCCCACTGC
>JAPKAJ010000240.1 GCA_028825345.1 Arenicellales bacterium
GGCCCACCTGCCTTGATCAGGCGCATACGCCGGGATTTGCCGCGTTTGGTGCCTTTGCTGGACGAATTACCAAGCGCGATGGAGACAATGATTCGACGCTACACGCGCCCGGCAGGGCCGGCGGACAATGAGGCGCTCGTAGCGCGAGAAATTGATCGCCAGGTGCGTCGTTTTGAGCGCCGTCTGATGGGTACTTTGGCTGGTATAGCCCTACTAGTCGCCGGCTTTGTTCAGTTGCGCGGGTCGGCAGCATGGCTAGACGTACAAAATCCTGCGGGACTGGTGATGCTGGTAGGCGGGGCGTTGGTTATTGGTGTGAATTGGATTCGCCGCAACCGATAACCTCTTTTTTTTCAATAGATTACGCCTTAATAGCATACTGTCCCACTTGGTTTTAAGGACTTAAATCCCTATACTGTCGGTTGGTTATTTAGCTGGGGCCATGACCACAGGCCATCTAAGCGGGGACTGTCATTTAGGACACCAGAGACCATCTGATATATCTCTTGTATATTAGATGTCTCTAACCCCGATAAACGAGGAGCTAATATGAAACTCACCACTAAGGGTCGGTATGCCGTGACCGCGATGCTGGACCTTGCAATACACCAATCTCGCCGGCCGGTGACTTTGCAGGACATCGCGACTAACCAAGAAATATCGCTGTCTTATCTTGAACAACTTTTTGCGCGCTTGCGACGGGCCGGTCTCGTTAAAGGCACTCGTGGACCTGGCGGCGGTTACCGCTTGGCCAAGGAGATGGACCAGATTTCTGTCGCTGCAATCATCACCGCAGTAGATGAGAAAGTTGACGTTACTCGTTGCGGCGGAAAGACAGATTGTCAAGACGGTGAGCGATGCCTCACACATGAACTGTGGAGCAGCCTCAGCGGGAAAATCTATGAATTTCTCGATGACATTAGTTTAGGCAAGCTCGTTCGTGAACCGGGGGTTCAGCAGGTTGCCGAGCGGCAGGACAGTCGTCGTCAGGGCAAGGAAGAAGAGGTCTCACACAAGGTGGCGTTCATTCACGACGAGCTCACGCCTACTTAATGACCATAAACACATGGGGTTGATTGTGTGCTGAGTTACGCTAACAACCAAAAACTAGGATTGAAGTAGATAGCATATGAGTTCAGCGACAGCAGAAATTAGCGCTTTAGTGGATCGGGAGTATAAGGAAGGGTTCGTCACGGATATCGAATCTGACACCTTGCCGCCCGGTTTGGACGAGCAGGTCGTTCGTGCGATATCGGCCAAGAAGAACGAGCCTCCTTTCATGCTTGAATGGAGATTAGAGGCGTTCCGTCGATGGCAGGCGATGGTAGAGCCAAGTTGGGCACATGTTGATTACCCGCCAATCGATTTTCAGGCGATCAGTTACTACTCGGCGCCACGTAGTCCTGAGGATGCACCAAAAAGTTTAGATGAAGTTGATCCCAAGTTACTTGAAACTTACGAAAAGCTCGGTATTCCATTGCAGGAACAAAAAGCGTTGGCAGGAGTGGCGGTTGACGCCGTGTTTGACAGTGTGTCGGTAGCGACCACTTTTAAAGCAAATTTGGCTGAGGTGGGCGTTATTTTCTGTCCATTTTCAGAAGCAGTGCGCGATCACCCCGACCTGGTGAAGCAATATCTTGGCGCAGTGGTGCCGCAGGGGGACAATTACTATGCCGCGTTGAATTCAGCTGTGTTCAGTGACGGATCGTTTGTCTATGTGCCCAAGGGAGTTCGTTGTCCGATGGAGTTGTCGACTTATTTCCGAATCAATGCCATCAACACAGGGCAGTTTGAACGGACGTTGATTGTGGCAGAAGAGGGGAGTTACGTGAGTTATCTCGAAGGCTGTACTGCGCCGATGCGAGACGAAAACCAGTTGCATGCCGCAGTGGTTGAATTGGTGGCGATGGAAGGTGCCCAGATAAAGTACTCGACGGTGCAAAACTGGTATCCCGGGGATGCTGAAGGCCGCGGTGGCATATACAATTTCGTGACTAAACGGGGTGCTTGCCGTGGCAAGCGGGCTAAGATCTCTTGGACACAGGTGGAAACCGGTTCGGCGATTACTTGGAAATACCCAAGTGTTTTGCTGGAGGGTGACGGGTCGATTGGCGAGTTCTACTCTGTCGCTCTGACGAATAATCGCCAGCAGGCCGATACCGGTACTAAGATGGTGCATATCGGTTCGAACACCAGCAGCACGATCATTTCCAAAGGTATTTCCGCGGGCCGCGGCCAGAACACTTATCGCGGCTTGGTAAAAATCATCAAAGGGGCTGAAGGGGCGCGGAATTACTCGCAATGTGATTCGCTGTTGATGGGCGACCAATGCGGTGCTCACACCTATCCGTATCTCGAGGTTAAAAACCCAACGGCGATCGTTGAGCATGAGGCAACCACCACCAAGATCGGTGAAGACCAGTTGTTTTATTGTCGTCAACGGGGATTGTCCGAAGAGGACGCTATATCAATGATTGTCAACGGCTTCTGTAAAGAAGTATTCAGAGAGTTGCCAATGGAGTTTGCGGTAGAAGCCCAGAAGTTACTGGGTATTAGTCTTGAAGGTGCTGTTGGCTGATTTGCTGACAGCAAGCAACCACTCTTAGCCGGTTCTTTATCTATGCTCAGTATTTCCGATCTGATGGTAGAGGTGGGTGGAAAACCCATTCTCAAAGGTATTAACCTGGATATCGCGGCGGGCGAAGTGCACGCGATCATGGGACCCAATGGGTCTGGCAAAAGCACCTTGGCGAATGTGCTTGCTGGTCGTGAGGGGTATGATGTGATGCGCGGCAGCGTGACCTACGGTGACCATGATTTGCTCGCCCTGGCACCAGAAGAACGCGCTCGCGAAGGGGTGTTCCTTGCTTTTCAATACCCCGTTGAGATTCCTGGAGTGACTAACGTCTATCTGATCAAGGAAGCGGTCAACGCGCAACGCAAACACCGCGGCGAGAGCGAACTGGATGCGATCGACTTCCTAAAACTGGTGCGGCAGAAATTGCAGTTGGTTGAAATGAAGGAAGAATTTCTGCATCGTCCGGTTAACCACGGGTTTTCTGGTGGTGAGAAAAAGCGCAACGAAATTTTCCAGATGGCGATGATTGAACCACGGCTGGCTATTCTTGATGAGACCGATTCTGGGCTTGATATTGACGCGCTGAAAGTTGTTGCCAGCGGCGTCAATGCTATGCGCCAGGGCGATCGTTCGATTTTACTGGTGACCCATTATCAACGGTTACTGGATTACATTGAGCCTGACTATGTCCACGTGTTGGCTAATGGTCGTTTCGTAAAGTCAGGCGATAAGCATCTCGCGCGCGAACTCGAAGAGCATGGTTATGGTTGGCTAGAGGAACAGGCCGATAGTGGCGCTGGCCAGTCGGCAGCCTAGTTAAATGACAGCACAAGCAGTGGTTGATTACCTCGCCGCGCACCAGCGGCTCGAGCCGGAGTTGCCTGCGCCTGACTTGCCGTGGCTGGTGGAATTGCGCGATGGGGGTATCGAGCGACTTCGGGTTGCTGGATTCCCTAGTCTTCGCGACGAAGATTGGCGTTACACCAACGTTCAGTCGTTGCTGAAAAAGCCCTTCGAGATGGGGTCGATCGGCCAGTGCGATGTGGATGCTGCTTTTGTTTCCCGTACGGCAATTCCCTCATTGGAGTGTTATCGGGTCGTGGTGGTGAATGGGATTCCAATTCCGCACTTGTCCGATGTCACCCTTATGCCAGATGGACTCCGTGTGAG
>JAPKAJ010000241.1 GCA_028825345.1 Arenicellales bacterium
CTATAGACGGTTGTGGACTTGCCCGTGTCGATTTTCTGCTTGCCCCCTCGGGTGAGGTGTTTCTTAACGAGATCAACACCATGCCTGGCTTTACCTCGATCAGCATGTACCCCAAACTGTGGCAGGCGAGCGGTATGTCCTACCCGGATCTGATTGATCGATTGATCCAGTTGGCGTTAGAACGCCACCGCGACCGGGATAGCATCATCTGTACACGCTAGTTGCACCGTGTACGCAGCGCTGACTCCTCGAAGCCCTATTACAACAAAAGGGACTTTAAAGGTCGCCCTGGCCTTCAACTCGGTGTCACCTAAGTGCTAAGTTAAAGAATAATTACGCCGGCCTTGGCTACGGAAATTGTCCAAAGGGTTATGTAGCAAAGAACTGCGGCAGCGATCGGGGTAAGTAACCAGCCAAGTCCAATGCCGCCGAGTACTGACCATCGGATACCGTGCTTTCCCCGGAGCAGGCCGATTCCCAGTATTGCACCGATGACCGCCTGGGAACTTGAGACCGGAACCAATGGGATTTGTGGCAACCCGGCATTTCCCAGCCAAGCGGCAAGGCCCTTAGACGCAAACAGAAATAAAACAAAAGAATGCGACATCACAGCCACCCAGGCCGCTGCCGGCGACAAAGCGAATAGATCTTTGCCGACTGTCATCATTACTTTTCGGGAGTAGGTGAAGATCCCAAAAGCAATCGCCAGCCCCCCCAGAAGGAACAGCTGTTGCGAAGAATCTAGAGTGAGTCCGGTGCCAAGCCGTAGTGGCTCAAACTGTACTGCGTGAGTAAAAGGTCCCATCACGTTTGCTATGTTGTTGGCACCCAGGCTATAGGCGCCAAAGGTGCCCGCAAGTACCAGAGCCCAGCGCGTTAGCGAATCCTGTTGTAGCAGATGCAATCGCAACGCGCGCAAGGCCAGACTGGTCAGCGGCAACAAGATAGCAGCAATAATCCCCGCCAGAATAGGGCAGAGCACCCAGGTCAGGACGACCTTGCCAATTATGTTCAGATCTGTCGGAGCGCCACTCCAAAGATTCCATCCGACCAGGGCGCCGACAACAGCCTGGCTGGTTGACACCGGCAACCCGCGCCGGGTCATGAATAAAACGGTGAGCCCGGCACTGACGCTTGCCGTGCAGGCTTCTGCCAGGCTGTCGATGGCAGCCAGTTTGCCGAGTGTTTCTGTGGGCCCGGCACCACTGATCACAGCGCCAAGAATTACACCCAGGCTGCAAAGAGCGGCGGCTGACGCAAACCGCAGCATACGAGTGCCGACAGCCGTACCGAATACGTTAGCGGCATCGTTGGCGCCCAGAGCCCAACCTAAAAACAACCCGCCGCTGAGGAAGATCAAGAGGGATAAGTCCACTATGGAAGGCTCAGATCCGTCTTTTGATTGCGCTGATAGCTAACTGGTCTGCGATGTCTTCAGATTGGTTTGCAAGGGCATCAAGGTGTTCGACGAAGTAACGCAGTTGGACTTTGTGTGCCAGGTCGAGATCACTTTGGAAAATCAGTCTTTGCAAAGGAGTACTCAGTTCATCGGCCTGAGTTTCAAGGTCTGCAACCCTCTGGGCGCCCTCGCGAACGCTCTGGTGGTCGGTAAAAAATGAACGCGTGGTATCGATTACCGCCTCGACACAGGTGATCGCCAGGAGGACAAGTTCGCTGTATTTCGGTTTGAAGGCATCAGGGATCTCGGGGGCTTGTATCGAAAGACGAAAGAGATTGGCCTTGTACATATTGGTCAACTTGTCGACATTTTCGACGAGACGAAGGACATCGCTGCGCAGGTCCGGAATAAGTGTGCGCGTGTAGAGTTCGGTTTCGATGGCACGGCGAAGATCATCAGCCTCGCGCTCAATGTTTTGTATCTGGTCGACCAGTTTGTTGAAGTTCTCCAGAGCGCCTTCGCTCAGGTAAACCTGAAAGGCTTTGGAAAAGACCTGCCCGGCGGATATCACTCTGTCAAGAAACTCTTCAATTTGAGCTTCGACTGCTTTGCTGGTACCCAACAGAGATGCCTCTTTTCCAGAAAATCCAAGCCAGCGCATATCGGGTTAGGTTAAGGTGTGCCGAAACGACAACTCGGCGTGAGTCGCCAGAAATCCCCTGTGGGAGATAGGGGTGATGTGCCTGCGTTTTTCATGCATCGCTCAGTTTGGGGACGCATATTATCAACTTGAGCACCCGATCTGTCTATTCCCTGTTACTTATGTATATTAAATATCCAGACAGCCGATATCGTCGGTCAGGGAAAATGTTGACTGATTCAACAATGAGCCTTTGGCAATATAAGCTTGCTACCGTATCTTTGTCGAAACGTCGCTTCAAAACAAATAACAGAACATTACGCTAAAGGAGGAATCAAATGAGTCGATTTTGATCGGGATTAAAAAATACAGCATTTGATCTTGGGTTCGCGCTCAGCATGCTGGGGACTGCAAACGCCGGAACTGATTTGACCGTATACACCGCCGTTGAAGCAGAAGACTTAAAGAAGTATGCCGCGAGATTTAACGAGGATCACCCCGACATCAACATCAACTGGGTGCGTGATTCGACCGGCATCTACACCGTTTGCCATCCCACTGGGACCACTGCACTTAAGCAAATGGATGCCCGGTTCGAATCCGTTGCAGCTTCTTTGAAACAGCCCTTTTATCGAACGTTTCTACGCGTGACGATCCCGGCTTGTACGCCCGCCATACTGGATATCAGTATCTATCTTTTTGTTAGTGCCATGACGACAGTTTCTGCGATCGTCTTTCTTTATTCGCCTCATACTACGCTGGCCTCGTCGCGGTCCTGAATATGGACGATGCCGGTGATATCGCGCCTGCCGCTGCAATGGGTATGATGATTATTGATACTGCGGCAGGTGTTAAGATTCTTCATTACCTGCTGAGCCGAGGTATCGAGGCCAAAACACAGACTTGGCGATCAGCAGTTTCCACTTAACCGAGACACACAATTATGAAATACCTTCACACGATGGTCAGGGTAAGCGATCTGGAGAAGTCGCTGGAGTTTTATTGCGCAAAGTTGGGCTTGATCGAGGCACGTCGCTATGATTCGGAACAGGGCCGGTTCACCAATGTTTTTCTGTGCGCGCCCGGAGACGAATCAGCCCAGATTGAGCTTACCTACAACTGGGACCCCCAGGATTATGGCGGCGGGCGTAACTTTGGCCACCTGGCATACCAAGTTGACGATATCTATGCGCTATGCCAGCGACTGATGGATCAGGATGTCACTATCAACCGCCCACCGCGGGATGGCCGAATGGCGTTCATTCGCTCTCCTGAGAACATTTCGATTGAACTGCTGCAGCGTGGTGAGTCGTTGGCGCCAGCGGAGCCCTGGGCTTCAATGCCCAATACCGGTGAATGGTAGGGAGGTTCATTTTTGCAGACCGCCCGAGCGCCACTTCAGATTGATGAGTTGTCAGTTGCTGAGCAGGGACTGCTTGGGATGTGCTGTTGCCCGGGTCGTCTCGAAGGCGGGCCTAGTGGACTCGTCTGGCAGCGCGATCTTCAAGCCGACCTAGGCGCTATTTCTCTATGGCGGCCTGATCTAGTGGTCTCCCTGGTGGAGATCCACGAGTTTTCCATGCTTGGTGTTCCGAATCTGCCGCGACAGCTGAAACGCCAGTTTAACTGGAAGCACTGGTCGGTCAGGGATCTTCAGGCGCCAACCGGCGGCGGACCTGCGACCTCGTTTGTTGAT
>JAPKAJ010000242.1 GCA_028825345.1 Arenicellales bacterium
TCACGTGCTCGGCATCAACTAACGCCATAGCGATAGATTTTTGCGCGTAGTGAGAGTAGCCCCCGGAAGTACAAAACCCTCGTACTGCGCCGTTTATCCAGACCGGTTCGTAGGCGATCACATCTGCGTCCAGCGCATCAACCTCGAACACGACCGGTTTGCGTCTTGCGCCCTTGGCTCTTTCCGTCTGTGCAACTTGGCGTCCAATGAAATTGCTTTTCTTGCCAAAAACGATAAAGCGATCCATCCCGGTTTCACCAGCCGTGTAGTCGGGCGAGTATTCGTTCAACCAACTGCCGAAAAATTTATCCAGTCGAAGACTCATCATCGCTCGCATGCCAAAGGGTCGCATACCGTGCGGCTTTCCCTGCGCCCACAAGGCATGCCAGAGCGCCCTTTGGCTCATGGCATCGGTATAGATCTCAAACCCCAGATCGCCGGTATAACTGACCCGCTGCACAATACAGTCACACATGCCGACAACCATGCGCTTGACGTCTAAAAACCGAAAAGCTTCGGCGGACACGTCAGCACCGGTAACCCCACTTAGCACGTGGCGCGCCAAAGGGCCCGCGATCTGAAAACCCGTGCGTTTATCCGAGATATTTTCCAGGCCTACCCCGTCAGGCAAGTTCTGTCGCAACCATCGCTCATGGACTGCCTGGTAACCGTAAGAAGATGTCAATTGGAATTCATCTTCTGCAAGACAGGACACGGTGAAATCTCCGATCAGACGCCCCTTGGGCGAGAGCATCGGGGTCAAACTCATACGCCCCTCCTGGGGTATGCGGCCTGCCATGATCCAATCTAACCATTCGCGCGCAGCGGCTCCGGTCACCGCAAACTTGCCAAAATTTTGTACCTCGTTGATGCCCACGCTCTCACGAACGGCTTTGACCTCACGGGCAGCTGCTGCAAATGCATTTGATCGGCGAAACGACGGGGTCTCGTAGCGCGTTTCATCCCCGTGTGCAAAAAAATTCACCACTTCAAGCCCGAACTGCTGGCCAAAAACAGCGCCAAGTTGATCCTGAATATCGTACATAGGTGTGGTGCGAAAAGGACGAGCCGCCGGTAACTCTTCGTTCGGATACGTCACCGAGAATCTCGTCTGATAGTTTTCAATGACCTTGGGCAGGGTGTAGCCAGGCGTTGTCCAGGAACCAAAGCGAGCCACGTCCAACGCAAAAACATCGCGCTCAGGCTCGCCTTCGATCATCCACTGGGCCAAAGTCAGACCAACGCCGCCGCCCTGACTGAAACCGGCCATCACGCCGCAAGCGGACCAGTAATTGCGAAGACCTGGCACCGGCCCGACCAAGGGATTGCCATCAGGCGCAAAAGTAAATGGGCCATGGATAACGGTTTTAACTCCGGCTTTTTCTAAAGCCGGAAAACGCCGATACGCAAACTCTATTGAATCGGTAATTTTGTCAAGATTATCGGGCAGCAGTTCATGACCAAAGTCCCAGGGAGTGCCATCAACAGCCCAGGGTTGGCACGCTTGCTCATAAAAACCTATACAAAGGCCTCTGCCCTCCTGGCGTAGGTAACTCTCGCCACCCGGGTCCATCACATGTGGATGCTCGGTATCGCGCTCGTAAATCATGGCGATATCGTCCGTGACAATATACTGATGCTCCATGGGATGCAGCGGCAGATAGACACCCGCCATAGCACCCACCTCCCGTGCCCACAGACCCGCCGCGTTCACCACATGCTCGGCTATGACCGTGCCCTGATCGGTAACCACCTCCCAACTACCATCGGCCCGCGGGTTTGTTTCAATCACTTTGGTATGCAGCTGAATCTCAGCCCCATTCATGCGCGCTGCCCGGGCGTACGCATGAGTGGTACCCGATGGATCAAGATGGCCATCCAGGGGGTCGTAAAGCCCACCGAGCAAACCGGCGGTGTTAGTCGCCGGTGCGACCTCGATGATTTCCGCGGGCGACAGAATCTGGGTATCTAACCCCATGTAACGGTGCTTGGCGCGCTCCGCCTTGAGCATATCCATACGCTCGGGGGTGTCAGCCAGCGTGACCCCACCGACGTGATGCAGCCCGCAGGACATACCGGTCAGCTCTTCCAGTTCCTTGTAAAGCTTGATGGTGTAGCCCTGCAACGCCGCCATATTGGTGTCGCCGTTCAGCGTATGAAAGCCGCCTGCCGCGTGCCAGGTAGATCCGGATGTCAGCTCAGATCGCTCTATTAGCATCACGTCTGACCAACCGAGCTTGGTGAGGTGATACAAAACGGAGCAACCTACGACGCCGCCGCCGATCACGCAAACCTGTGAGTGATTTTTCATATGAGTTTCTCTTTGAAATTCTGTTTATAGTCTATGCAGCGCTGGCTGCTGTATCCAACTTCAGTGGTAACACTATCTGTTTGAAAAAGCGCGCGGGCAATCCACCAGAGCGTCCCGAATTGTTCTTCTTGAGACTTACCGCCCACAAAGCGCAGCATAGGGCTCATTTGCACAGTACCTGCGACAGTGCCCAAGGCTTTGTGCCCAACGCTCAAGATCAAGCCATAAAAGGCCCGGTGATCGCAAGCGTCAAATCCTCCCACTGGATATTCAGGAACATCCATTTGCCGTCAGGCGAGAAACAGATCCCCGTAATCTCACTGTCGCCGTCATTCATGACATTGCGCGCAAAGTAAAGCAAGCGACCATCGGGTTTGAGTACCCGCACGCCATTGGGTGCGTCGCCGTCCTCAGCCAGGAATATTTTAAACATCAATGAAATTGATAATGTTCATCGTATGATGAGGGCTATCGCTCGTCACACTGACCCTTTACACTGCTTGTTCTGTATTCCAAAAGACCGCTCCGGCTAATCCGCCGGGAAGCGGCGCTGTGTTACTAGGAGGATGTTTCGTGGAGAATCCAAGCGCAGCCGAGCGGCCACTCGATGATGCGGCGGCGCTCGAAGACGATACATTGCACTATAAGGAACGGTTCCTCGAGCTGCTGTCGCCGCCGCCGGCACGCCGCACGGCGATACTGGGCGTCATCGGCGCCGCGGCCTTCTTCGGTATCTGGGAGGCCGGCCACTATCTAACGCCTGAGTCCGGACAGCGTTTCCTACCGGCTGTGGAGGAAGTCTTGGGCCGCCTTCGCTATCTGTTCGCCGAAAAGGGATTTCTCGGAGACGTGCTGATCAGTTGCATGCGTATCTTCGGCAGCTTTCTCGCGGCCTCCGCTATCGCCGTTCCGCTCGGCATCGCTATGGGCTGTTTCGGCAATCTGAAGGCCCTGGTGAACCCGACCGTGTCGGGCTGGCGGTATCTGCCAGCGGCGTCCTTCATTCCGCTGCTGTTGGTCTGGTTCGGCCCTTCCGAGACCGCGAAGATGGGGTTGCTGTTCCTCGGCGTCGTCTTCTTCCTGGTCGCCATGGTGCTCGACAACACCGAGGCCGTGCGGCGCGAGTTCATCGAGGCGGCGCTCACCATGGGCGCCAGCCGCAAGCGGATCGTACTCGAGGTCGTGGTGCCGGCGGCGGCGCCGGCGATCGTCGATTCGATGCGCACCATGATCGCTGTTGGCTGGACCTACCTGGTCATCGCCGAGATCGTCGGCGCCGAACACGGCATAGGTGCGGTGATGATGCGCGCCGGGCGGTTCCTGCATGTCGATATAATCATGGCCGGGATTCTGATGATCGGCGTTCTCGGCGTCCTCACCGACATCCTGTTTCGCGTTGGTGCTCGCCTTCTCTTCCCAT
>JAPKAJ010000243.1 GCA_028825345.1 Arenicellales bacterium
GTTGGTCGCACTGTGTCTGGCCGCAGGGTTTGCAACTTTGGTTACACTGCCTTTTGTGGGCGAGTTCTCAATCAGCCGTAATGATTTGGGCGTCTCGTTGTACCTCGGAATTTTCCAGGTGGGAGCTGGCTTTATCTTGATGGTTTTAGGCGCGCGTTATGTCCCGGCAGCCCAGGTGGGGTTGTTGGCTCTGGTCGAACCTGTGCTTGCGCCGACTTGGGCCTGGCTTGTGGTCGCTGAGTTGCCAGCGCAGGCGACGCTGTTGGGAGGTGCCATTATTCTGGGGGCAGTTGGGCTGGACGGGGCGATCTCGATCGCTCGCAAAAGCACCCGAGGCGGCAATCGAACGCGCTAATCGATCGCCTGGTAGGCGGCTGCCATCAGGTCAGTTCGCATCAGGGACAGTGAGCCTAGATGCTGGGTCATAATAACGCCGGCAAAATCCTCTGTTCGATCAGCCCAATAATAGGTAGAGGCAGCGCCTCCCCATCCTCCTTCGCCGGGTCCCGAAAGAGACACTGCCTGACCGGGGTCGAGCATTACCCGCCCCAAAAGGTTGAAGCCATAGCCAGGGTTTACAAATGGGCCAAGCCAATAGGGCAATAATGCTTTGGATAAGCGGTTCTGCCACATGAATTCGACCATTTTCCGTGAAATCAACGACGCGCCCAATGGGGTGCATCCGTCCAAGGTAAAACTGGCAAAGCGCAGGTAGTCCTGTGCGGTTGAAAAAAGCCCATGGCCGCCGCGGGCAAAGCCGCTTTGCGGGTCGCTGGGGTAGGATGGCTCTACATCAAGAAGTTTCAATGAGGTGCCAGATTCTGGTGCGGCAAGAATTTCATCCAGTGATCGACCATACATGGGCAGCAGTCGGTGCTGCTCGCTCTTGGGTACAAAAAACTGGGTCTCCTCCATGCCCAAGGGGTCGAAGATCTCCCGTTGCAGCAGAGTGCCTAGAGGTAGGCCCGTAACAACTTCCAGAACACGCGCCAGAATATCGGTCGCGATGCTGTAATGCCATCTTGTGCCTGGCTGAAAAGCAAGCGGGAAACCCGCGGCCCGGCTGGCGAAGGCTGCGAGCGAACAGTCAGCGTCACTGATTAGCCCGTCGGCCTGGTACTGCGCACCGACAGGGCAATCCGGCATGAAGTTATAGCTGAAGCCTGCACGGTGGGTAAAAAGTTGTTCAATCGTGATTGGTGCGGCAGGCTCGGTGCTGCCGTCATCTTTTAGGACTTGCAGATCCCGAAACTCCGGCAGGAATTTCCCCAGTGGATCAAACAGATGCAGTTTGCAGCGCTCCAGAAGCATGACGGCCATCGCAGCGACAATGGGCTTGGTCATCGAGTAGATTCGATAGATAGGCTGTTCAGGCAGGGGTGATGTGGCAGCCTGAGACACTATAGCGCCGGCATCAAGGAGTTCGCCTTGATGCAGAATGCGCCATTCGATACTGGCGAACTCGCCTTTATCGATATAGTGCTGAGCAATTTCCGCGATTAATTGTTTGCGGTGAGCAGACTGGTTATAAGGCATAGTCATGGATTCCTAGCGTGGCCAGATGATCATCTGGGTGCAACGAAAATAGGCCAGTATCTGTTGATTTTCCTCACTGGTGACCTCTACATCCCATAACTGTGTCTTTTTGCCAAGGTGAAGCGGGCGTGCAACAGCGCGCACCGCACCGCTATCGACTGTGGACACGAAATTGGTTTTGGCCTCTACGGTGGCAAAGCCACTAGCCCCCTCGGGGAGGGACTTGATACAACCATGCCCGGCACATGAGTCTGCCAGGGCAAACAGGGTGCCGGCATGGATGCGGCCCTTCCAGGCAAAGTGATGCCTTTCAAGTTCCAGCCGGGCAGTGACCTCCCCAGAATCGGCAAAAGAAAAGCTCATTCCCAGGTGATCAAAAAGATAGCCTGTGCCTTGGGCTTTAAAGTCATCCTTTGTTGGATCGTGTGATGTTGTCATAGAGTGCGGATTTGACGGAATAATCGCATGCCGCCGCGGTTACTCTTTGTCTGCAATCTTGTTATTGGCAGGTGGCCTGTGGTCATTGGCACGCCAGCCCCGAAGTGCTGCAAATTTCCAGTACATCTTGCCGCGACTAACTGGTGATTGCTCTTTGTCGACAGGTGATCTGGGCAGACTCGAACTGCCCTGATCGGTTTTTGTGTCGGAAGACTCCGATGGTTTCTTTTTTTTCATTTTCAAAGCGGTCTTACAGTGAGATAGATTATGAGGTGCTATCGGCATTTGACTCAAGGCGGGCCAGTACATCGTCTAACCCAGCCTTTAACGTATCGCGAGATCCGCTATCTGTACACATGGTCAGGAATTGCTCGTTTAGCCCTCCTGGGGTCACACACTCAGCACTCATCGATTGCAAAGAGTCAGGCGCTTGCCCGAGAGTCGAAGAAGCGAGTGCGTGGTAAAGCGAAGTGGTGTAGCGTGCAGCGGTGTCTGGCTCCATGGCGTGTGATTCCATCCACGATGATACGGTTGCAACCTGATCGAAATAATCGGCCATAACAGCACTGGCGGCACCGAACAGGTTGAACTGTTCTTCATCCGATACACTGACTGCTGTCCCAATCCGCCCGAATAACGCTTCGATAGATGGGTCTTGCGGGCAGAGCGCTACTGGCCCCATGCCAAATTCGATAGGCGGCATTGGAATGGCCCGACTCACATTCATACATGGGAATACCCATTCAGACAGCCGAGCGAGAGGTATGCCAGCGGCTAGACTGATTACTTTCTGGTCCGATCTAAAAGTAAGTTTACCAAGAGTCGCCTCTACCTGGTCTGGCAGTACAGCGACAATCACCCAGTCGCGTTTTTCTACCAGCAAGGTATTTTCTGTAATAACTTCTACTTGGTGATAATCGCTCGAGAGCCTTTCAGAGCGCGCCTGACTTCGGCCGGAAACCAGGATGGGTTTCGAATATCCAGCGTTGCCGCATAGGCCCCGAATCATCGCTTCGCTTATTGCACCTGTCCCAAGAAAACCTAGTACCATAATCTTTTAACCCAAGAAAACCTGCAGACTTACCTAGCCTTACTTTGAGGACTATCCGTCTTCCGGATTTGCCATCACTACTTCAAAAGATTCGAGTACGACAATCAGATCTTCTGACCAATCTCGATTCCAGTCCGCAAGTTGAAGCTTAAAGTATTCTTCGTGGCAGTTTTTCCAAAATTCCAAAGTCCCATCTCCCTCGCCCTCCCGTGCTGCAAACGCCGCACTGACATCTCTAAATGCACATTCTTCGACGTTGACTAATTTTACTATCACAGCCGGAGTTAGGTTTTCCCACAAAATCATCCAGTAATCACCAGTACACCTGCGCGGTACATCATTAATTTCGAAATCAATCTTTAAGTGCGTGGTAGCTCGTTTAACCCCTTTAATGGCTAATTCTGTAATGTGATCGCTATAGTCTTGATACTTTGGGCTACCGAAGGTTAAGCAATGATAATCAGCATCGTCAATCCCAGGGAATTTGGACTGGAATTCACCATCTTTGGTTGAGCAGGCGCGTCGCCAGAACTCCTCGGTTTTTTCGTTTTTTTTACCAATCATAAATTTTCTCCTTTTAAGACTGCTTTATTGTTCTAGGGCTATAATTTGCAGCGATTGATCCAAAAAATAATTCTCAATTATTATAATAAGATCATTGAGGAGATGGGAAATTTGTGCAATTAACG
>JAPKAJ010000244.1 GCA_028825345.1 Arenicellales bacterium
GAGTCGACACAGCTTCACTGATCGACTTCGCGGAAAATCTGGTTTTTGATATATCTGATTCTGACCGACGCCAATCGGGAGCATTTCAGCCAATTCAAGGCCTGTTGACTCAGGCGGTAGATCGGATTGAAGAGCTTTATGAGTCCAAACAGCCGATCACCGGTGTAGCAAGTGGGTTCAAAGATCTGGATAACCTGACTGCCGGCTTTCAACCTGCCGACCTCGTTGTGGTGGCTGGCCGCCCATCGATGGGAAAAACCAGCCTGGCAATGAATATTGCAGAAAATGCTGCCGTTGGAAGTAAGCTTCCCGTCGCAGTCTTCAGTATGGAGATGCCCGGACAGCAGCTGGCGATGCGGATGTTAGCCTCACTGGGGCGAATTAACGCCCACCGGGTCAGAACCGGTCAACTCAGCCAAGAGGACTGGCCTCGTTTGACCTCTGCGGTTGGCTTACTTGATGAGTCGCCAATTTTTTTTGACGATACTCCCGCACTGACGCCTATGGACTTGCGCACGCGGCTTCGCCGGTTGATTCGTGAGCAAGGGCAGCTGGGTGTGGTGGTTGTTGATTATCTTCAGTTAATGCAGACTGGCCAGAGCACCGAGAACCGTGCGGTTGAGGTGGCGAATATCACCCGGGCATTAAAGATCATTGCAAGAGAGGCTCGGGTCCCAGTAGTGGTTCTGTCTCAGCTTAACCGGGGGCTTGAACAACGTCCCAACAAGCGCCCCATCATGTCTGATCTTCGAGAATCCGGTGCGATCGAGCAAGATGCAGACGTGATTTTGTTTATTTATAGAGACGAGGTATATAACGAAGACAGTCCTGAGAAAGGCACGGCTGAGATCATCGTAGCCAAGCAACGCAACGGGCCAATAGGAACGGTGCGCCTTACTTTTTTGGGCGAATACACTCGATTCGAAAACTATACGCCGGCCTTTGAGAATTCTGGATATTGACCGAACGGTGGGCTTGGATGTGTGCCGATACACCGGTTAGCGCCTATTCTCCTGTGACACTTTTACCCCGACCCTTTGTTGGCCATGCTGCTCGAGTGACTACTTTTCATAGCCGCCAAAGACATGCGCCAAACCGAGTAATGACGTGACCTGATGCCGCGATCTGAAATCTTAACCCGTTATATCTGTGCCAGTTGCGGCCAGGGTTTCGGCAAATGGACCGGACAGTGCGCCGGCTGCATGCAATGGAACACGTTGACAGAGCAGGCCGTCGTGGCGACTCGCTCGAGACGCGGGAAAAATCCCGCGACTGCCCCCCAGTCTTTGTCTCAGGTGGGTGCGCAAGCGAGCACTCGTCACCTCACCGGGTTAGGAGAGCTTGATCGAGTACTGGGCGGAGGCATCGTTCCAGGGTCCGTGATACTGCTTGGTGGAGAGCCAGGGATCGGCAAGAGCACGCTTGCGTTACAAACGCTCGCGGGTTTATCCCAGGATCAACCTACCTTGTACGCCAGCGGGGAAGAATCTTTGGAGCAATTGGCGTTGCGTAGTCGACGTTTGGGACTTGAGGATTCCCAGATTCAGGCCCTGTCGACAAACCGCCTTGGCGCGGTGCTTGATGCGGCCGTTTCGGGGGCCACCCGTTTCTTGGTCATAGATTCTATCCAGACTCTTGCGAGCGATGAGCTCGAATCGGCGCCTGGGAGTGTTGGGCAAATTCGTGAATGTGCTGATCGCTTGATCGAGTTTGCTAAAACCAGAGGCAGCGCTGTTTTATTGATCGGTCATGTGACCAAGGAGGGGGCCCTTGCGGGTCCGAAAGTCCTTGAGCATCTGGTAGATACGGTATTGTATTTCGAAGGGGACACAGCAAGTCGCTACCGCCTGGTTCGCGCTTTTAAGAATCGTTTTGGAGCAGTCAATGAGATCGGTGTGTTCGCAATGACCCCGGCGGGGCTGAAGCCGGTGAACAACCCGTCGGCGATGTTTCTGTCTCGCGGCGAGATTGACGCACCAGGAAGCGCCGTATTGGTCAGTCAGGAAGGGACTCGACCGCTTCTGGTGGAGGTTCAGGCACTGGTTGATCCGAGCACGCTTGGGAACCCACGACGGCTGTGTGTTGGATTTGACGCTAACCGTCTAGGGATGCTGCTCGCAATATTGCATCGGCACGCAGGACTTTCCTTGTTTGATCAGGATATATTCGTTAACGTTGCGGGCGGTGTCAGAATCACTGAAACTGCGGCGGATCTGGCGATCAGTGCGGCCGTAATCTCCAGCTTAATAGACAAAGTGCTTGGACGGCAGACGGCGTTTTTTGGCGAGCTGGGCCTTTCAGGCGAAGTTCGCCCTGTAACGCGCGGTGAGGACCGATTGCGTGAAGCCGCGAAACTAGGATTTTCCAGAGCATTTATTCCACAGGGAAACCGAATTAAAGAAAGCCCTGAGGGGTTGAATGTTATTAAAATCAATTCGGCAGCCCAGTTGTTCGAGCAACTGAACGAGAGCTGATCTTCAAGCTACCGTATTTCGCCGATAGCAAAACCCAAAAGGCCATAGCCCCGCGGAATCTAGAGATCTCGCAACAACTCGTTAATGCCGACCTTAGCGCGGGTTTTTTCGTCTACCTGCTTTACGATTACCGCGCAATACAGCGAATGAGATCCATCAGCCGCCGGCAGCGAACCGGATACCACGACCGAGCCGGCAGGGATTCGGCCATAACTGATTTCCCCAGTTGCGCGATCAAGGATGCGGGTGCTTTGGCCGAGGTACACACCCATCGAAATTACCGAGCCCTGCTCAACAACCACACCTTCGACGACTTCGCTGCGTGCGCCAATGAAGCAGTTGTCCTCAATGATCGTTGGGGAGGCCTGCAGGGGTTCCAGTACGCCACCAATACCAACACCCCCCGACAGGTGAACGTTTTTACCAATTTGGGCACAAGACCCTACGGTTGCCCAGGTATCGACCATAGTGCCATCGTCAACGTAGGCGCCAATGTTGACATAACTCGGCATCAACACCACGCCGCGACCGAGGTAGGCCCCGCGCCGAACCATGGCAGGTGGGACAACCCGGTAGCCACCAGCCTCGAAATTTTCGCCAGTAAAGTGATCAAATTTTCCTGGCACCTTATCAAAATAACGAGTATCCCCCCCTTCGATAACCTCGTTGCTGTGCAACACAAAAGACAGCAGGACGGCCTTTTTTAACCATTCGCAAACAACCCACTGATCGTCGATCGGTTCGGCTACACGCAACATTCCTGAATCCAGTTGAATAATTGCCTCATTGACAGCGTCGTGGAGTTCCGAATTAACGACCTGCGATAGGTCGTTGCGCTGTTCGAAGGCAGATTCAATCGCAGTTTGCATGTCTTTCATGAGGGTTGGTTCCGGTTTAGCCCCGCCGAGGGGGTGGGTTTGATGCAGGTAAAGCAGTGCGAATCATCTCACTGATGCAGGCATGTTGAACCGCATCGGTTACGGGTTGGCCGTCGCGATCGGTAATAAAGAAAACATCTTCTGCGCGTTCTCCAAAAGTGCTGACTTTGGCAGTGACCAGGCGTATTTTGAAGGCGAGCAGGGCGTTTGCCACCTGCAGCAAAAGCCCCGGTCGGTCCTGAGCGGTGACTTCCATAATGGTGGCATCCGCGTTTTCTGAGTTTGAAAAGCGCACGGTGGTCTCTATTGGGAAATATTTCAAGGTCCTGGGGATGTG
>JAPKAJ010000245.1 GCA_028825345.1 Arenicellales bacterium
CCATACCGACGATATCTAAACCCTTGAGGCCGCGTAAAATCTGCAGCGCCATATTGCTGGAAAGGCCTCCGGCCACCGGCGTGCCGGTGCCGGGAGCAAAAGCCGGGTCCAGGCAATCGATATCAAAGGTCAGATAAACCTTGCGCTTGGCCACCCGGTCGCGAATTGCCTGCGCAACCTTTACTGGCCCGTGATTGTGCACCCAATCAGTATCGAGCACGGCAAAGGCGTGCGTCGACGGTTCGTATTCTGTCCGGATACCCACCTGTATTGAGCAATCAGTATCAATCAGGCCCTCTCTAGGCGCGCGTCGAAACATTGTGCCATGATCGAATTCGGACCCCTGCTCATAGGTATCGGTATGAGCATCAAAGTGAACCAGGGCTAACTCTCCATGCACCGCATGATGCGCCCGCAACAACGGCAGAGTAATGAAGTGATCTCCGCCAAAACTAAGCAGCGTCTTCCCTGATCGCAAAATATCCGTGGCCCGGTCCTGGAGGGACTGGGTAAACCCGGCACTGTCTCCAGGCGCATAAGCAAGATCGCCACAGTCGATGACCTTAAGGTGATCCGCGAGCGCATAGGGCCACGGCCAGCGTGCCTCTTCCCAGCGAAGATTGCCAGAGGCCTGACGGATTGCACCCGGGCCACTACGAGTACCGGCGCGGCCGGAGGTGCCTAAATCGTACGGCACGCCCAGAATGGCCACATCTGCCGTATCCTGCAGCGGGTCATCACTCAGCGGGCAGCCAAGATAACCAAACAGGTTGGCATAAAGAGAAACATCGTCGTACATATCGGTATCAGTCACTACCTGGTCCAGGTTTGGTCGAAAGATGGATCCCTATAGTGTAGTGAAGCTCGACTTCAACAAACAAGTTTTCGCCCCGTTTTGGATCGGGCGGATGAATACCAAGCGCAGGCGTTACCAGTACAGATAAGCACCGCCAGCGTTTAGCCCCACCCTATGGGAGGGATAACCCGTTATTGAGGTATATAAGCTGGGGAGCCTGGAAGCATCAATCCAATGGTCGCAGATCGTCAATGACCTTGCCGTCATTAGGCAAAGCGCCCTGTACAAGGAGCTCTACCCCGCCTCGTAACTTGCAAACCTCTCGAATACTAATAGCAATATCATCCGTAAGCCCTGGAGAGCGCTCCACACCTCCGGTCAATTCACAGTGCAAAGTCATTTTGTCCGCATTGTCGACACGCTCAATAACCAACCGAGCCCGAGTGATCTCCTGATGACGAGAAACAACCTGAGCAACCTGCGAGGGGTGCACAAACATGCCCCGGACTTTGGCGGTCTGATCTGCGCGCCCCATCCATCCTTTGACGCGCTGGTTGGTGCGGCCACAGGCGCTGCCACCATCCATAAATGCAGAAAGATCCCCGGTGGCGAAACGGATCAGCGGGTACTCCGGCTGCAGCGTAGTTACCAGCACCTCGCCCACCTCGCCTGGCGATACCGGATCACCTGTTCCGGGGCGGACAATCTCTACTAATACTTGCTCATCCAGAATCAAACCTTCGCGGGCTGGGGATTCGTAACCGATCAAACCCACATCCGATGTCGCATAGGCCTGCAGTACGTTAACACCTTTAGTCGCCAACTCGTCACGCAAACTTGTGGGCAAGGCCTCGCCCGAGACCAGTCCAATGGTCAGGGGGGAAAGCGATACTCCCATCTCGTGGGCTTTATCCAGCAGGATCTTGAGAAACGAAGGAGTCCCGACATAAGCCCGTGGCCGCAAATGCGCTATCGCGCGCACCTGTAGCTCACTTTGCCCCGTACCCGCCGGAAACACCGTGCATCCCAATGCATGGGCTCCGCCTTCGAGCATGAACCCAGCTGGCGTAAAATGATAAGAGAAGGTGTTATGTAACAGATCTCCTTCCCGACACCCAGCCGCGTACAAGGCACGAGCTGTGCGCCAGAAATCGCCGCCTGTGCCTTGGGGTTCAAAAATCCCACCCGGTGAAGAAAAGACTCGAGGTAGGGTATGGCCAGAAAGCGCGCAGTATCCACCCAGTGGCGGGCTGCCTGCCTGCGCTTGCGCTAACTCCGACTTACGCGTTACTGGCAGTTCTGCAAGAGCATCACGCGTCTTAACGGCGTCAGGATTCACTTCCCCAAGCAAGGCCGCATAAGCCGGGACTTCACGCTTGGCATAGCGTAATTGCTCACGCAACAACTCAAATTGCTCGGCCTCACGCTGTGCCACGTCGCGTGTTTCCAGAGCGTCGTAGTAATCGCTCATCTTAATCCTGGGGTTTGATGTTGCTCGTACTTGAACAATGGGGGTGACATGCGATCCGGACTCAGGAACACAGGCTGAGACGCTATTAACTCAACCAGCGCTTTCTCCGACGATAATGTTTTACGTTCCTGAAACTCTTTCTTTCTCCACCGCTAACCCCAAGATAAAACTCTTTTACGTCCTGGTTATCCAGCAGTGTTTTGGCGTCGCCATCCATGACGACTCGGCCATTTTCGAGGATATAACCATAATGGCAATAACGCAGTGCCATATTGGTATTTTGTTCTGCCAACAGGAAAGTGACCTGCTCTTTCTGATTGAGCTGCTGCATGATTTCACAGATTTCTTCAACCAGAGTCGGCGCCAACCCCATCGAGGGTTCATCAAGCAGTATCATTTTCGGCCGAGCCATCAAAGCCCGCCCCACTGCTGTCATCTGTTGCTCCCCGCCAGAGGTATAGCCGGAAGTGCTGTTACGCCGATCCTTGAGGCGCGGGAAGTAACCATAAACCAGTTCCAGATCCCGGCGGATCGAAGACGCGCCATCGGTACGCGTGAACGCGCCAGTTAGAAGGTTTTCTTCCACAGTCAAATGTTCGAAGCAGCGGCGACCTTCCATAACCTGAATCACGCCACGCTTTACCAACTGGTTAGCTGAAAGACCCTGAATAGATTCACCGCGAAACTCGATGGTTCCCTTGGTAATGTCGCCACGCTCCGCCATCAGCAGATTGGATATCGATTTGAGCGTAGTTGTCTTACCCGCTCCGTTGGCCCCGAGGAGGGCGACAATGCCCCCCTCGGGAACCTCGAGAGATACACCTTTTAGAACCAAAATCACATGGTCATACACAACCTCAATGTTGTTCACACTCAGCAGCGTCGCTGCTTTTTCGTTCAAGGTCGCTTCCATGAGATTCTGGCCTGCCCTGGTCCTGGTTAACTAGTTAACCGCAGTCCGAGCCCATTGACATGCCAGAACGGGGCGTAATGCCCTTCTCTTTTGCATACGCAGCGGCAGAGGCCTCGATCATTGGACGAGTTATATCGTCGAGTGGCTCAATCCAATCGGAAACAAAGTTCCACTGCCTTCCGTCCCACTGCTGGAAACGCGCGGAGCCACCACCCTCATGATCGTCGCAAGTGATCTTGAACGGGGGTACCACATTGGTCGCACCCAGTTCAGCGATCCTTTCTGCCGTGAGATCAAGATTCTCCATCGCCCAGCGGAATTCCTCACCGCTGATTGGTCCCACACCAAATTTTGCCTGTGCGTTGCGAATGACTTCGGTGACAACGATACCCGCAGCGACGCCACGCAGGTGATACACGCTACCGACACGTGAAGACGCAATGTTACCTTTCATAACACCATAGACGTACTCGAATATGTCAGAGATAACTGGGAAATCGGTACC
>JAPKAJ010000246.1 GCA_028825345.1 Arenicellales bacterium
TTCGATCTCTAGGGCGCTGGTTCCTACCGAAACAACGATCTGATAATTCCGTGCAGGCCAGCATTGCCCAGTCCCTGTCCCAGTCGCGCCTGATGGCGGGATTACCGATTGAGGTGATGGAAAGTCTGGCTGGACGTTTTGATGAAATTCGCGATGTGCCGGCGGGTGAGGTTTTCAAAAAATCCAGTGACGAGTCCGATGCCGCCTTCTTGGTCCGCTCGGGCAACGTGCAGGTTGCTGAAAGCCGCGGCCTGGCCGATGGGGTGTATGCCTATACAGTCGGACAGGGTGAGGTCTTAGGTGCTCCGGCGCTGCTAAACGGTGGTGAGGCCCAGGAGGAATACCGGGCCGCCGAGGACACCACGCTGGCGGCCCTGGCACGTCCGGCCTTTAACGAATGGCTTGAGGCTCACTCCGAGTATCGCCAGGCACTACTCGAGAACGCGGCGCTCGATCAGCAGTACCATCTGCTACGTAAGACACAACTCTTCACTGAGCTCAACGCCATCGATCTGTATGCGCTGGTGCGGGAACTGGCGCCATGCTTTGAGAAGCACGAGGCCGGCGACTATCTTTTTCACGAAAACGATGCCGCCCAGGCGGCTTTTCTGGTGGCAAGCGGTGAGTACCGCATCATCAAGGAAAGTGCGCAGGATACTGCGGTAGCCACCCTGGGCACAGGAGCATTGACCGGAGTAGCTGGGCTGCTGCAGCACGGGAATTTCAACGCGGCGATGCGTGTGGCGAGCACCGGGTGCTGCTGGCGGCTTGACCGGGCCCAGGTGGAGCGGCTGCGCAGCCACAGCCGCAAGATTGATGAGCGCATCAGTCGCGAACTGTCGTTGCCACGCCTGGAGAACGACGCGCTGCTGTTCCAGCCGGACACTGACCAGGGAGCGCGGTTAATTCTGGATCTGTTGCGTGAGAGCCCGGTCAACCTGTGGCGGCGTTATCGCTACAACCACCAGGAACCCCGGCAGGTACTCCAGTTGCTTGAACGCGCAACCGGTATCGATCCGCTTTTTCCAACTGATGATTTACTGATCGACACCGATCTGCCGCGACGCATGCCTGGCGATTTTGCGCGTATGCACTGTCTGTTGCCAGTTTTCTACGATGCTCAGGGTGTGCAGGTACTGACCACGACTCCGTTTCTGGGCTCTGTTGCCAGTGAGTGCACCCAGCTGCTGGGTGCGCCCATACGACTGCGTCTGACCGAGCCGGAGTTTCTCGAGCGGCTGATTGAGAACACTTACCAGAACCTCAGCCAGGTGGATGACGAGGGCACTGGTGAGGATAGCGAGAATGACTGGCAACAACTGGAACAACTGGACGATATCCAGGAACAGGCCCAGGCGGCACCCGTCATTAAATTGGTCAACAGTATCTTTGCCGAGGCCATCAGTCGGGGGGTGTCTGATATTCACCTGGATCCGGGCGAAACCCGCCTCGAGGTGCGTTACCGTATCGACGGCCTGCTGCAGTCGGTGAACAGCGTGCCGCGCCAGTACCAGCCGGCGGTGATCAGTCGTATCAAGATCCTGGCCGACCTCGATATTGCCGAACGGCGGTTGCCGCAGGACGGGCGCATCCCACTGCGTATCGAAGGGCGCAGTTATGACATGCGCGTGGCAACGGTACCCACGGTCCATGGTGAAAGCGTGGTGATGCGCATTTTAGATAAATCCAGTATCCGGGTCAGCCTGGAGGACCTGCGCATGGGGCCTACCATTGGCCCGCAGTGGCAGGAACTGATTCGCCGGGCCAACGGCATCGTACTGGTGACTGGCCCAACCGGCTCGGGCAAGACCACGACACTGTACGCCACCGTTAACGAGATCAGCACGCCCGACGTAAACGTGATTACCGTCGAAGACCCGGTCGAGTACCAGTTGGACGGCATCAAGCAGATTCAGGTGAATGCCAAGATCGGCCTGACCTTTGCGGCGGTGCTGCGCAGCATCCTGCGCCTGGATCCGGACATTATTCTGGTGGGCGAGATCCGCGACCAAGAAACTGCCGAGACTGCGGCCCAGTCAGCCCTGACCGGGCACCTGGTCTTCTCGACCCTACATACCAACGATACCGCCACTGCGGTGACGCGCCTGATCGATATGGGAGTTGACCCCTACCTGGTGGCGTCAACGGTGATCGGTGTGTTTGCTCAGCGCCTGGTGCGCCGGCTCTGTCCGGACTGTCGGGCGCAAGAGGGTGAGGGTGACAACAGCTGGCATGCGCCAGGCTGTCGCCACTGCGACTACAGTGGATTCCGGGGGCGCGTGGGCATCTATGAGCTGCTGCTGGTCAGTGACGACACGCGCAAACTCATCATGGAAGGGCGCAGCTCCGCTGAGATTCACCAGCATGCCCGGGATAACGGTATGACAACCATTCTCGAAGACGGGCTGATCAAGGTCGAACAGGGCCTGACCACGCGGGACGAGGTGTTCCGCGTCGGCCACTAGTGGCGTCTTTTCAGTACAAGGGTGCGCGTGGCGGTAAGCCGTGCGCGGGCACCATCGAGGCACCCGACCGCAGGCAGGCGATTGCGTTGCTAGCGGGGCAGGGCATCCAGTTGCAGCAGTTGGATGAGGGAGCCGATAGCAGTGGCAGCGGTTCCGGCGGCGGGCTGTCGCTGCGTCTGGGTGGCGCGAAGAAGATAAAGCCGCGCGATATCACCATCCTGACCCGGCAGTTTGCCACCTTGCTTGAGGCCGGTTTTCCACTCGCGCGGGCGCTTGATTTTGTTTCGCGCCAGCAGAGCACGGGCCCCATGGCCGAGATGGTGGCAGATCTCAGCGCATCGATACAGCAAGGTCAGGATTTCTCGCAGGCGTTGTCGGATTACCCAAACTATTTCGGTAACATCTTTCTCAGCATGGTGCGCGCCGGTGAGACCGGGGGTATTCTCGATGCGATGCTGGTACGCCTTGCCGAGATGCGCGAGGCAGATGAGGCATTGGCAGACCGTTTTAAGAGCGCGATGACTTATCCGGCGATGATGATGGCCGCGATGGTGATCGCGCTGGGTGTGATGTTTGCCTTCGTGGTACCGCAGTTCGCCACCATGTTTGAGGACATGGGCCGGGCCCTGCCGGGGCCTACGCAGATTCTTCTTAACGCCGGCGATTTTGCGTCCACCTGGTGGCCAGCTGTTGTCGCGGGCCTGGTGGTGGCGGGCGCTTCATTCAAGGCGTGGGTCAAAACCGAAAGCGGCGCTTTTCAGTGGGACCGAACCCGCCTTGAAATGCCGGTGCTGGGCAACTTCATGGCCCAGTTCGCAATTGCCCGCCTGGCGCGCACTGCGGGTACGCTGCTGGAATCCGGAGTCAACCTGGTCGATGCTTTTGCCTCTGCCGGGGATGTCTCGGGTAACCGATACATCAGCCATATCATGCAAAGAGCGCTCGCCGAGGTACGCCACGGCAAACCGCTTGCCACAGCGCTGGCTGATGCTCCGGTGATCCCGGTACTGCTGCGCGAGATGATCGCACTGGGCGAGGAATCCGGCCAGGTGGGGCCAATGATGCAGCGGGTGGCCGAGGTCTATGACCGCCAGACCCGCGAGGCCGTCTCGGGCATAACCTCCATCATTGAGCCCTTCATGGTGCTCTTTATGGGTGGCGTAGTGGGCATGGTTGTCATCGCCCTGCTGTTGCCGATCTTCGAGATGAGTACCGGGGG
>JAPKAJ010000247.1 GCA_028825345.1 Arenicellales bacterium
GTCTCCAGTGCCTGGCTGATAACCGCTCGGAGCTCCGGGCGCTCCACAACCATGTCAAGTGCTCCATGCTCGAGCAAAAACTCGGATTGTTGGAAACCTTCCGGTAAAGTCTCACGAACAGTCTGCTCGATTACTCGGGGCCCAGCAAAACCAATAAGCGCATGAGGCTCCGCCAGTATCAGGTCGCCAAGCATTGCCAGACTGGCCGAGACCCCGCCCATTGTCGGATCAGTAAGTACCGAGATATAAGGAATGGACGCCTTTCGCAATCGATTGAGCGATGCAGCCGTTTTCGCCATTTGCATTAAGGAAAACAATCCTTCTTGCATCCGCGCGCCGCCACTCGCGCTAAAACAGACAAACGGTGATTGCTTATCCAACGCTTCATCTACTGCACGAACGAACTTCTCGCCCACTGCCGACCCCATCGAGCCCCCGAGAAAGCTAAACTCAAAGGCCACCGCCGTTACCGGTATCCCGCTCATTAGGCCGCTACCCGCCACAAGCGCTTCAGTTTCCTCGCTGCGCTTTTGTGCTTCAGCCAGACGATCCCGATAGCGCTTGCTATCCCGGAAACGTAAAACATCTACCGAGCGAACTTTGGATCCAATCTCTCGAAAACTGGAATCATCAAAAAACCCCTGTAGCCTAGCCCTTGCGGACAAGCGCATATGGTGCCCGCATTTTGGGCAAACTTGAAGACTCCGATCCAGATCAGCACCATATAGGACTGCATTGCATTGGTCGCATTTTCGCCACAGGCCTTGCGGCACCCCTCGGCGTGCGGCCGCCCCAACACCTTTGATCTTCGGCGGAATCAGTCGATCAAACCAGCTCATCGGTTTAGGAGGTCCGCCTTTGACCGTCAAATTCCCTGACGGTTCGGCAAAACATCCTTATTTTTTCAGCATCTTTAAGGCCCGGCATAACCTCCACACCAGTGCTGACATCTACCCCCCAGGCGTCTGATTGGGCCAGGGCCTCGGGGACATTATCGGTGCAAAGGCCGCCAGCCAGGATAATGGGCGCCCGGGTTTTGACTCGAGCCTGCGTCCAGTCGAAGGAAGCACCGGTTCCTCCGACTTCTTGTTGACGGTAGGTGTCGAGCAACAAGGCACCTGCATTCGGATGCAGCTGATCCGCTTGGAGAGGGTCGATTTCCGGTTTCATCCGCACCGCCTTTATATAGGGCAACTTGAATTGCTCGCAGACCAATGCTGTTTCATTACCATGAAACTGAAGCACGGTCACTGGCACTTGATCCAGCACCGCCTCCACCTGCCCCGGCGCAGGATCGACAAACACGCCGACCAGGTCGACCAGCGCAGGAATCTCGCGGCCAATAGCTGCTGCGTCATTCACGCTCACGGCACGTCGACTCGGGGGAAAAAAGATCAGGCCGACTGCATCGACCCCAGCTGCGACCGCGACTGCCGCGTCGCTCGCACGGGTGATTCCACATATCTTGATCCGGGTCCGCACCAGTGTATTCTAACGGCTAGCGCCGGAATCGCGGGAATCCCGCTACCAGAAGCGGCAAGCCGGTGTTGCTGGCGGCAATCTAAATTCCTCCGGATACCGAATCTCGGTGAGATAAAGGCCATGCGGTGGCGCTGTAACCCCGCCGGCTCGCCGATCACGGCTTTCCAGAACCTCCCGAGCCCATCCGACTGGCCGCTCTTCCGACCCGATCGCCATCAATACTCCGGCGATATTTCGAACCATGTGATACAAAAACCCATCAGCTTCAATGTCGATCCAAACCCATGGGCCAGAACCGCGAACCTCAAGTGACCTTATTTCCCGAATCGGTTGTCGGGACTGGCAAGCATTGGCGCGGTACGCCGAGAAATCATGACGACCCACCAGAGCGGCAGCCGCTTTAGCCATTTGGCCAATGTTGAGACTTCGGTGATCCCAGGTGACCTTTCCAGACAAAAAGGTAGGGCGCATCGGCCTGGTGAAAATAATGTAGCGGTACGACCGACCGATCACACTGAAGCGTGCATGAAAACCGGCATTCACCGGAATTGCCCAGGTCACTACCAGACCGGGGGGTGTCAGCGTATTGGTGCCCCGCGACCAAGCTTTAAGAGGTCGGTCTGAATGGCTATCGAAATGAACGACCTGCCCGGATGCGTGGACACCGGTGTCGGTCCGCCCGGCCGTAATTACTCGAACTGGATGTGAAGCAACACGGCTCAAAGCGCGTTCGAGAGACTCCTGTACCGTGCTCACCCCCGACTGCACTTGCCATCCATGAAAACGGCTCCCATCGTACTCAACGCCGAGCGCAAACCGCTGGCCGGCCGACAAGGAATCAGAGTGATCAATCATTGACTTGGCACCGAAAAAAGGTAGGTGATGTAGAATTCACCGCTCAGAATCAGCGACCATTGTACCTCTCGCTTGGAACATTTTGAGCGCAAGGTGAGCGCAAGGGTTGTGTCATTCAATTGGTGCTGAAAGCCGAACTGGATAGGAAACAATATTGATGGCAACTGATAACGACGTTACCGAAAAGCTCGAATCCTATCGAAGCGGACCCGACGAGAGAGGCCACTTTGGGATTTTTGGCGGACGTTTTGTCGCTGAAACGCTGATGCCGCTGGTCTTGGAACTCGAAGCGGCTTACGCCGCCGCGTGCGAGTCGCCTGAATTTCAAGAAGCGTTTGATTACTACGCTGAGCATTACATCGGCAGGCCGAGCCCCCTGCATTTTGCCCGCAGCCTCACGAAAACACTTGGTGGCGCAAAAGTCTATTTCAAACGCGATGAACTGAATCATACCGGAGCACACAAGATCAATAACACGCTCGGCCAGATTCTGCTTGCCCGGCGAATGGGTAAATCACGAATCATTGCTGAGACAGGTGCGGGCCAACATGGCGTAGCGACCGCGACCGTGTGCGCCTTGTTCGACCTGCCCTGCGTTGTTTATATGGGCGCTACTGACATCGAACGTCAGGCCCCTAATGTGTTTCGGATGAAACTTCTCGGCGCTGAGGTGATTCCGGTAACCAGTGGAACCGGCACACTCAAAGACGCAATGAATGACGCTTTGCGCGACTGGGTGGCAAACGTTGAAGATACTTTTTATATTATCGGAACAGTCGCCGGCCCTCACCCCTATCCGGCCATGGTTCGGGACTTTCAAAGCGTGATCGGCCGCGAGACCCGTGAACAGGTACTAAGTGCCGAGGGCCGACTGCCCGATGCCCTCGTAGCCTGTATCGGTGGCGGCTCCAACGCCATGGGCCTGTTCCATCCCTTTCTTGATGACCCCGTCAGGATGATAGGAGTCGAGGCGGGCGGGCTCGGCGTTGATACCGATAAGCATGCCGCTTCACTGACCGGTGGGCGGCCCGGTGTACTGCATGGTAACCGCACTTACCTGCTACAAAACGATGATGGCCAGATTAACGACGCTCATTCCATCTCCGCGGGATTGGATTACCCCGGGATCGGTCCAGAACATTCCTGGCTGCATGACGTCGGTCGGGTGGAATATGTATCTGTTACAGACACTGAGGCCTTGGATGCTTTCCAAATGTGTTGTCAGACCGAAGGGATCATCCCGGCTCTAGAACCCGCGCATGCTTTGGCTCATGTTCGCAAATTGGCTCCCGAGCTTCAAAAGGACCAAATCATTGTT